>JAPDQV010000009.1:0-33608 GCA_034505495.1 candidate division KSB1 bacterium
ATCATGAACCATGAGGGGTGCCGCAAACAGATCGATCTCGCCGATGACCCTTTCTTTGGCGTGGGTGGTGTCGATGATCACGACATTTTCTTCTGCAGCGCTGCGCAGGCTCACGGCTTCTGCAGGATAAGACTCTGCCGTCCAATGCCAACGGTCATCTGAACGGTGCAGAACGCGTTCTTCTTCGAGATACTCCAACACCTCTTGCGTGGCGTCGAGCCCCCCTTCTCCATCGAACCGACTGCCGAACCGCTCTCCAATGTGAAAGGGAAGTTCGAAAGCGGCACATTTGATGTGGCTCAAAAGGATCGACAAATTGTTCGGATCGACGATGGCCGCCTCAGGTGATCCCTCCCAGAAATATTCCGGATGTTCGGCGATATACTGTTCCAGAGGTGCCGAAGACAATACGAGAACGGCTGCGGATGCTTCCAGCCTCCTCCCTGCTCTGCCTGCCTGCTGGACCGTACCGGCGATGGTACCAGGGTACCCTGCAATGACGGCGGCTTGAAGACTCCCGACATCGATTCCCAGTTCCAGGGCGTTGGTGCTCACCACGCCGATCACTTCTCCGGTCTTAAGACCGCCCTCGATTTCACGGCGCTCGAGCGGCAGATAGCCGCCGCGGTAGCCGCGTACGAGCGAGGCAGGCTTTTTGGCTTTTTTCATTCCTTCGCGCAAATAGGTAAGCAGAATTTCGACATTCAAGCGGCTTCTGGCGAACACGACGGTCTGGATATGATTAGTAATGAACTGAAGGCTGATCCGTTCGCTTTCGCGAAGGTATGATTTGCGCAACCCCAGTTCTTTGTTGATGACGGGCGGATTATAGAGAATAAAGTGTTTTTCACCGCGCGGCGCCCCGTTTTTATCGATGAGGATGACCGGCTCGCCGATGAGGGTTTCGGCCAGTTCTTTGGGGTTGGCGATCGTGGCTGAGCAGCAAATGAATTGCGGTGCGACGTTGTAGAATTGGCAAATACGCTTCAACCGGCGAATAACATTCGCAAAGTGACTCCCGAAAACTCCTCGGTAATGATGGATTTCGTCGATCACCACATAACGCAAATTTTCGAATAATTTGATCCATTGAGTGTGGTGCGGCAGGATGCCGGTATGCAGCATATCCGGGTTGGTAACGACAATATGGCCGCTGCTTTTGATCGTTCTGCGGATCGAAACCGGCGTATCGCCGTCGAATGTAAATGTTTTAATGGCAAAAGGCACACTTTCATGAAGGGGTTCGATCATCGCATGCAGTTCGCTCACCTGATCTTGTGAAAGCGCCTTGGTCGGAAAAAGATAAAGAGCTCGCGCCGCACCGTCCTTGATAATTCGATCAAGGATAGGCAGATTATAGCACAATGTCTTGCCCGATGCCGTCGGTGTGACGATCACGACATTGTGTCCCCTGCTGATTTCTTGATAGGCTTCTGCTTGATGTGAATAGAGCTTATTGATGCCGCGCCTTTTCAAGCCGTCGACAAGTGCAGGATGAAGGCCGTCGGGAAATTCGACAAAAGTTCCCGATTGCGGCGGCAGAACCTCCCATCGGGAGACGCCGGCCATGAACGAAGAGTCGCGCCGAAGCCGATCCAATATTTGTTCAATGGTAAGTCTCAAGATGGCTTTTGCAGGAGTTTGACAATGCCGTGTTGTCCGTCGAGTGCAATCAGGTCGCCGGTCTTGATTATTTTTGTAACCTCGGGTATGCCGCTAACGGCCGGCAAATGAAACTCACGCGCAATAATGGCGGCGTGAGAAAGCATGCCGCCGTACTCAAGGACCAATCCGGAAATCTTCGCTAAAACAGGCGTCCAGCCGGGATCTACTGCCGATGCCACGATAATCTCATTCGCCTCTGCCGATAAGGCTTCTTCGAACGTTTTGATAACCCGTGCTCTTCCACTAATTATCCCAGCGCTGACCCCTATTCCGAAAAGCACCTTATAATCGGGAACGCGGCATTCAGAATCTGTTCCCTTTAGCTGCCCATTTTCAGTGTTATTAGCCCAGATCTCAAATTGATGTTTTCGCTTTTGAACAGAATACTCCAACGCGTCTCCTTTTACTGCAGCGCGAATTTCAGAATACTGGAGAAAAAAGATCTCTTGGGGCTTATCAAGTACACCTTTGCTTTGAAGAATATGGCCGATTTTCAATGCCGCTCTACGGGTAATATATAAAATTTTCTGCCACAAATCACGCTGATTTTCTCGGCAGGAAACAAATTGAGCGGCAGCATTATAAACCAACTTGAAGATAGTTTTTAAAAGAAATGCCGTAATGCTGAATTTAATGTCAAGCGATTTTTGTAGAGATTGATATAAATCGCTGTGCCGCAAATAGATTTCTATATTTTTCTCTTTAAGTAATTCAGGAGGTGCACCGGTCCGTGTTTTTTTTATGGCATAAATCGACTCACCCCATGTCGGTAGGGAAAAATCCAGACTTTGACTTCGGTGGCCATAGCAATTAATAAATTTTTGCACCTCGTCCTTATTTTCAACATCGAGGGCATCGAGAGCCGTTTCGGCTTGAACCGATGCGTTGTCCGGCAAACCGCTGAGCAAATCCTGAACTTTGTTTCCACTCTGCAGGGTCTTTTGCAGAAAATGGTAAAGCAATTCTGCGAAAAGATCGGCAAACGTTATGCTCCAGCGATGGATACTGAGAAAATGATCCGAGAGGCGATATGTGGATTCCAATATATCGCAAAGATTTTCCAGGTCCTCCTGCTCCAATTGTTCGTTCAATTGCTTTATTTTTTTTTCGCAGACGCTGGAAAAACGGCGCCATTGTCTGAGATTTAACCATGGAATCCATTGGGGATCTTGAATCAATAATCTGCTCACAAGTGCAGGTAAAGCGCGGCAAATCAAATAAAGCTGTTTATGACGTTGCGGAGAGAAGAACTGCCGCTTATCCGCAGGCAGCAGGCGGTAAGGAATAATCGAATAAAGAGCACGGAAAGCGTCCAATCGTGCGTAAGGAACGCCTTCGAATTGAGTAATCAATTTGCTTTGTTTGAACAGCTTTTCCTTTCCCAGATACCACAGCGGATCGGCCAGGGCGCGACGGCTGATAAGAGGAAAAAGAAAAGACCAGGCCAAAGGTGAAATGGGTCGATCGAATCGTTCGGCAAAAAAAAAGTTTGTCCACTCTCTTTTCTTTTGATCGATGCGAATTTTGCTTTGCTGCAATGTGGTGATCGGCCTCGCCTGAAAAAGCCACAATCGATTGCGCGCGAACCCCCACTCGATATCCATCGGCTGATGAAAAAGCCGTTCCACGGTTGCACCGAGCTGAATGAGCTCGTTTAATCTTTCAGGGTCGACGACAAGATCGGCATAGTCCCCCTCAATTTGATCGATAATTTGATGCGCCGATTTGTCAATAATAAATTGCTTCGGAGATGTGCGTCCCGAGACCAAATTTGAACAAGGTCCTCTGACTGCCTCAATAACCATAAGATCCTGGTGACTGAGAGGATGCGAAGTGAACATTACACCCGAAATTTCGGGCTCGATTTGTTGTTGAATGATGACTGCGATTTCGGTAGACCGGCTCTCCCCTTTCACATGCCTGCGGTAGCTTTTAATCTTATTCGAGGCCGCCGAGGACTTGACGGTGATGATGGCTTTAATCAGTTCCTTTTCATCAGACACGTCGAGAACGGTTTCTAATTGTCCGGCTAGAGATGTATCCTGAGTATCCTCATAAGGCGCAGAGGAGCGGACTGCAATTTTCCCTTGGGGAAATAGAATGCCCTGCGATTGGAAAATTTTTGCAAGTCGTTGTCGAAAAAGCCTGCGAACGGCTTCATTTTCAAACTCTAAAAAAGATTTTGTACTGATGACAATGAACGGCGGGACGTTGAAACCTTTCAAGTGCAAAAAGGCAAGATGACTTGCCTTAAATCCGCAAAGAGACGGAGAGCGGGCAATTTTTTTATAAGAAACAATGAAATCTGGTCTCTTCATCATGAGGTCGGAAAAGTGCGGATATTCAGGATAAAACTGCTTTAGGACAGCAGAGGAGTGCTGTCCTAAAGCAGAGCGGTTTATTCAGCAGAAATTTTGGCTTGTGCTTGTAGAAACTCATCGACCAAGCGGGATAACTTGGGGTCATCGGCGATGGATTCATCCAAAGGATAACGAAACGTGGTATAGTTGACGATCTTTTTACGATCATTCAACGTTATCCGCAATTCGCCGAAATATTTACCCAGGCTGGGCGTGGTAACGATAATGGGGATTCTATTATTGCTCGGCTCGACTTTATAGTATTCGCCGCCGACAATCACGATATCGATATTCGGAACTTTCGATAAAAGTTCCTGCAGGACTACATATCGGCCGTTGTATAATAGGATGATCAAATCGGCTTTAGCCATCTCGGCAACGACCTTTTGCGCGGTTTGAACCGGATCGCGACTGATCAGCTTCGGCTCGCCGGCCTGCTCCTGATAGAGGCTTTCCCGTTCATCGCAAAGGCCGAATATTCCGACGGTCAACTTTTCAAAGGGCGGTAAGCCTTTTTGCGGCTTTGCGCTTAACTTTTTAAGAACAAAGGGCTCCACAAAAGACTTATCTTCCGGAAAATACCTGATGTTTGCCGAAACGAACGTTAAACGGTATTTCTGCGACATATTCATCAGATATTTTCCGCCCAAATGAAAGTCTTTGACTGCCAAGTTAACGGCGTCATAGCCGAGCAGAGACATTCCCTTCAGCAGATACTCGCTTTGCAGCGCAGCATCCGGGCTAAAGCCTTTCATAAAACCGCCTGCGTCGACGGTTAGATGAAAGTCGCAGCTGTCTTGCTTTTGAGAAAGTAAGGTTGCTCTCCGAGCTAACCCGCCAAGCGGCTGCTTTCAGCCGCACGGCGTTAAATAACCGGTGATGTCGTTTGAATGAAAGATCGTAAAAACTGCCGTATCACGATGCTCGGCTGATTTTGAAGAGCAGGCAAATGCAGCCAGCATCGAACTGATGAGAAAAAGATTACAAATCCATTTCATAAATGCGTTCCTTACTATTCTTTCTTTTCCAGAGACTGTTCCAATTTGGGCTTGCGTGACGGTTTTTCGCGCGTCACTTTAAAGATAATGGTATTTTTATCGACCCGCTGTTCTCCTTCAATGGGATGTTTCAGGTCAAATACGACGCGGGTGTATTTGACCTTTTCTTCGGCGGTATAGCCGAGACGGGCGCGTATGAAAGGACCTCGATTGAGAGGAATTTCGTTCTTTTCAGCAATTAAAAAGATGTTTTCGAATGTCAGAGCATATCGATCAGGATTGCTCAAAACGAGAGGTTTGCCCGGCTTTATTTTACCGTTGCATTCGATGATGATGGTGCGATCATCGACGGCGCGAACCGATCGAATGGCGGTTCCTTCCGGAATTTCCGGCAGCTGGTTGTAATAAATTCGGAATTCGACGCGTCGGTTCAACTGGCGTCCTTCATCCGTCGTGTTGTCGGCAATCGGTTTCGATTCGCCGTAGCCGACCGGCATAAAGAAACGTCTCGGATCGACCTTTTCTTTTTCGCTCAAATATTTCATCACGCTTTCCAGGCGGCGATGGGAAAGATGAATATTGTAATCTTCTTCGCCGATCCAATCGGTATGACCGGAAAGCTGCACCAGGGCATTCGGGAAAAGGTTGAGGATTCTTGCAACTCTTTCCATGGTCGGGTATTCCGACGGCCGGATGTCGGCTTTGTCAAAATCGAAAAAGACGGTCAACAGACCGCTGGTCGAATCGGCTTTGAAGCGCATTTTGCCGGGATCTTCGGCAATAATCTGATTCACCTGCGCCAGTTTATTCTCCAATTCGCGTTTGAGGCGTTCCAATTCCTCCGCCGTTTGTCGAGCTTTATCGAGTTGATCGCGCAGTTTCTTTTCGAGATCGCTATAGTCCGGCGGGGCTCCGCCATACTGCGCAGATGCAAAGGGTTCTTCCTTGAGCGCGCGAAAAGCGAAATGGAGCGAGAAGCGGTGGGCAGCCTCATCGAAAGCAGGAAGCGGCGCATAAGCATAATCGAGCCGAATAAGAGAGTTGCCCAAAGAGGTAGCCGGAATGTTGACGCCGAAACCTGCAGCCCACGCGGACGATGAAGGATCGTTAATTCGATAGCCTCCCCGCAGATAAAAGTCGTTGCCGAGCAGTAGCTCGCTGCCCAGGAAAAAGCGCAGTTTTTCATGCCTGGCCATAACGGCATCGCCGGAAAGGATCAATTCGCTCGAGTTTTCGCCGTCGCTCAAAGGCAGCGTCAGGGCCGCACCGGCGCGATAGAGCTGGGTAAGGGGCGACTCCCAAGCATCGAATTTAACACCGGTAAAAGAATAATTCTGCAGCGAGGCGCCGACCGAGAGAATTTTCGGGAAGCGCACTTGAAACCCTGCATCTCCGGCCCAGGTGGTACTCACTTGGCCGACCAAAGATTGCTGAAGGAATTTTCCCCCAAGGCCGATGCCTATCCCCCACTCGCCGGTTTGGAAATACTTGCCGTAAGCCAAAGCCGCCAGAAGGTCGCCGCTGGTATTGATTCCGCCCAAGGGATTGAAAAACTGGTCCAGCTTTTCGATCGATCCTTCATCGAAATAGCTCACATCGAGGCCGACTACACCGTATTTGGCATAATTACGCTCGCGAATCGGGGCAAAATCATTGCGGTCTCTTCCAATGGCGTACGCGAACGAGAGGTTGCCCTGTTGCGTGTCGCCGATCCAGCTGTTAAAGTTTGCGGCGAGCATCGGCGCCTTTATTCCGCCCAGGGCGCCGACGTTATAGCGCATCAAATTGACGTCGCCGGTAAGGGCGGTAAAGGCATCCCCCATGGCGATTTGTCGGGCTGCCGGCGAGATTTTTAAGAACGGCAGCCCGCTGTAGCCGATGCCGTTTTGGGCGCTCGCAGATGTCGTCAAACTAAAGACAAAGAGCGCAGTCGCGGTGAGGGCCGTTTTCCATACGGCCGTCTCTTTATTACTCATTTTAATCCGCATGATGGAATTGTCTCCATTCATTTTCTAAACTCAGCGAATAATGACGAACTTGACCAAAGCGCTCAACGTTTCCCGCTTGGTCTGTGAAAGGATATCGGCCTGCACTTTGACCCAATAGGTGCCGCTCGCGGCAGGCCTGCCGCCGTCCGTCAAGAGATTCCACCAATTATTGATGTGACCAAACTGGTTGGGCGGCAAAGAGTTACCACCAGATTCGAAACGAATCGTTTGAGGATCGATTTCAGCTACTTTCTCGCCGGCTAAATTAAAGATCTCCATTCGCCTGATCGTCAATGTACCATTGGAGGACCCCAGGCGCATTCTAAAGGGACGATTTTCGGCCACGATATAAGGATTCGGCGCCACTTTGCAGTAGAGCGGCTGCGCCATTTGAGCGGAGATGGTATCCGGCACACTGATGAATCTTCGGGTGGGGTACTCCGGCTTTTTGAAATTGTCGAAATAGATGACTTGGATGTCGTCGTTCGGTCGGGCATAAAGGAAGCGGTCGCCCGGCGTATAGTTGAGCGCATTTCGCAAGGTGATGCTGTTCTGCGAAGAAAAGCGGCCGGTATGGTACTGACCGTTTTGACCTTGTTCTTCGTAGAGCGTCAGATATTCGCGGTCATTTGTAGAGGGGTTAAGGAACATAACCTGCAGCGAGTCGCGGGCGATCACGTCGATGCTGCGATCCAATTCGTTGACGACACGCGCAAAGATCGGTTGGTTCAGCGGCGAAGCGGTGATTTCTTGTCCCTGCGCGTTGGTTACAATTAAATTCCCCAGCATTCCTTGAATGACCGGTATGCTGTCGGACAGCACTTCATTGGGACGCAAAGCGGACCGAAAGGACGCTGCCAGCACGTCACGATCAAAAATTTCCAGGGTATCGTTGTTGATGGTGACGGCTTGACTTGCCGTGACGATACGCAGCGGAATGCCGGCCGGCGCGGTGTAACGGAGATTCAAAGTATCGCGCTTGACGGTAATTCGCTCGGCATCCAAACTGAGGTTGGACGTGACCTCTATGTTAAAGGTGGCCCCTGGCTCGATTATATTTTTCAACTGCACAAAAGCCTGATCGGCAAAGACAGAATCGTTTGGTGCCGGAATATAAGTCGCTGCAGTATAAAAATCTTTAGGGTTACCTTGGGCGTCGACAAATGCAAGAGCCGGAGGTTCGATGGGCGTTTCGCGCCAGGCGATCCGCCATTTATCCAGGCGCGGCGTCATGGCGCTGTTGTAGGTAATTAGAGTAATAACCATTGTCAATCGCCGGGCGCCGAAAAGCTGTTCGAACTGACCCAAAGGAATGCGGATCGGCTCAAAAGACACCTGCAGTGGCCCAAGATTTAATAAAGTACGATCCGGATAATCAGGATTCGTCAAACTGACTGTAAAGGCAACATTACTCAAGAAAAGGCGCTCTTCCTCGTAGGGCTTCCAGACCAAGGTCAAAGAGTCCCACGAGACATGAACGGCCTGATTTTCGCGTGCGGCTCCGATCGGATAGAGCGGATTATCGCGTGTAAATATGTGCGGGCGAAGGGTTGTATCATAATAGCGGTAGCTTACGCGGACTTGGTTGACTACGGGTGTGACGCGCGGATTGGTGGTGCTGAGAAAGGCGCGCACTTGAAAATAGCGATGCAGTTTGTGCTCGGCAAAGAGCACGGAATCGACTGCCGTATAAAAAGTATTGGGAGTGCCGTCCGGTCCTCTCCAAGCCAAACCTTCGTTCGGAAAAGTCGAGCTGGAGCGGAACTGGAGTCTCACGCTGGTTTCGGCATTCAGATTCTCACCCGCGAATCGAATGGTTTCGAAATCAACGTCCTTGATCAAGTCGATAACAGGTGAACGAAACTCGACCGCTTCTTTGTCAAATTCGAACACGGCCGGAGTCCAAACAGTCAAGCCGTCGAGAGTGATTTGCCGGCAAAGCAGAAATCCGCCGCTAAGCAACGGGTCGGCATCGTCGACCGAGGGCGCCGGATTCGGCCATTGGTAGAAATAGGTCGGGTCTTCCGGACTGACTTCGATGATGCGGTTATTGCCTTTATCGGCAATTACCACTCGCCGAGTAGCGGGATTCCAGTCTGCGTCAGCCGGGTTGCGCAGATGCGACGCGTCGTCTCCCGGTGTTCCGTCGCCGAAAGCCCAGGTGATGGTCTGATCATTACGGTTGACCAAAAGCACGCGATGAGCCGTTTGATCTGTAATAAGCACCTGCCGACCCAGGATCGCATCATCGATGTATTCAACATCCACCGGCGAGAAACGGCCGTCCGGCCCCGAGTAGCTCCACATTATGGGGTCCGAAAGCGGATCCAACCTTTCATCGACAATGATGACGCGCTTATTGCCGGTGTCGGCGATCAGCACTTCGGGCGTTCCGAGAATTTTCACCGCATCGGAAGGGCTGTTCAGGAGGCCGTCGCCCATGCCTGCGGTGCTGACACGACCAAATCGCCAAACAATGTTTTTTCCCATCGAAACTTTGGCAACTACATTCGAACCTTTCCAAGTAATCAGAGCATAGCGCACCTGGGTTCCGCCTACGAGCTCTTGATAGAAAAACGCGTCGGTAGGAGATGAATAATTCGCATCCGGGGCGGGGTATTCCCAAACTACAGAGTTCGACCTGAGGCTGTAAATGATGACCTTATTTCCCGATTGATCAGTGATCAAATAAACCGGTTCGCCCCAAATCGAACTGATGTCATCGACATCGACCGCATGCAACAGGCGTCCGCTTTGCTGGGGCGTAAACTGCGCATTGTTGTATTCCCACAGGATGCCCGACAATTTCCATGGGTTTTCCGTAAAGGAGAGCAGTGTATCATCACTCGAAGACGTCAACTCCAATACGCCTCTGTCTTCAGACAGCCTTATGGTTGGATCCCATCCGGTCAGCCAATTGTTGAAAATCGGATCTCCGTCTTCGCGGGCCTTTTTCTGCGTCTGCCCCCAAAGCTCCGTATGGGTAATCAAAAACAGCCCGAAGAGGCTGAGAAAAAGTAAGCGGGTTTTCATGATTTTTTTCCCTGATTGAACCACATCAAAACGGTTATAAAATATAAACGAAAAGCATTCTATGCAAAGGAATTTCAGTATTGGCATAATAAATTACTTTAAGATATCCACATCGCCAGGGCGATGGAATTGAACTTGTTCTCATCGTCGTCCGCGCGGGAAGTGACGACAATTGGAACGTTGGCGCCGACGACGATGCCTGCGGATTTGCAATCAACAAAATAAGTGAGGGCTTTGTGGAACACGTTTCCGGCTTCGATATTGGGCATAATCAGAATATCGGCGTCGCCTTCGAGAGGAGATTTGATGCCTTTAATTTCGCAGGCGCGTTTACTGACGGCATTATCCAGCGCCAATGGGCCGTCGATGATGCAATTGGCGATCTGGCCGCGCTCGGCCATTTTCGATAAAGCCGCTGCATCGAGCGTGCAGGGCATGGCCGGATAGTTTACTCTTTCCACTGCGCCGATGATTGCGACTTTGGGCTTGCGCACGCCCAATTTGCGCATGGTTTGTACGGCATTTTCGGTTATAGCGATTTTTGCTTCCAGATCGGGCGCGATGTTCATACCGCCGTCGCTCATCATCAAAAAGTGGCCGTAAGCGGGAATCTCGAAAAGCGAAATGTGCGACAGCAATTTGCCCGAGCGGATGCCCACTTCGCGATCGAGCACGCCTTTCAAGAGGGTGGATGTCGAGCAGACGCCTTTCATGAGAACATCGGCCAGGTGCTCACGAATCAATTGAATCGCGCGCACGACGCTCTGGCTCTCGGATGTGGTATTGACGATGTCGAAATGCGAGATATCGATCTCGAATTCCTGGGCAATTTCCACGATCTTTCTCTTATTGCCGACTAGAACGGCCTCTGCGATCCCCTCTTTGTAGGCATGGGAAACGGCTTTGAGGACTTCTTCGCTTTCCGCCATCGCTACCGCAATGGTCTTTTTCGGCTTGCTTTTTACGTTCTCAATCAGCTCGGCAAATGTCGTTATCATATTTCTCTACGCCTTCTCGGTAGTGCAATGCCGGTTCTTCACCATTCAATACGCGCAACGCGCCTTCGGCCAAAGCCTGCATTTCTTCTTCACCGGGGAAAACCATTACGGGAGCGATGAATGAGACGTATTCTTTAATCCATGTAACAATCAGCTTATCGTTTGATATTCCGCCGGTTATAACAATTGCATCAACTTTTCCTTTCAATACGGCGGCCATCTCCCCGATCTGCTTTGCCGTTTGATAGGCCATACCTTTATAGATCAGTTCGGCATAGCGGTCGCCGTTTTCTATTCTTTTCACTACTTCCCGTACGTCATTGGTGCCTAAATAGGCGACAAGGCCGCCGGAACCCTTGATCATGGACAGTGTATCTTTTAGTCCTTTATTGACGGTGAAGCAATATCTGACCAGATCTCCGCACGGAAGAGTGCCGCTGCGCTCAGGCGAATAGGCGCCCTCACCGTCCAGGGCATTGTTGACGTCGATGACCCGGCCGCGCTGGTGTGCGCCGACGGAAATGCCGCCGCCCAGGTGGGCGACGATCAGATTGACGTCGCTGTAGTCTTTTCCCAAAGCGCAAGCGGCTTTGCGGGCCACAGATTTTTGGTTAAGAGCGTGGAAAATACTCTTTCGTTGAAATTGCGGATGTCCGGATAATCGGGCGAGGTCCTGAAGCTCATCGACGACAACCGGATCGACGATAAAAGCCGGTTTATTGAATGATCTTGCCAGCGAATCGACAATGAGTGCACCCAAATTGGAGGCGTGTTCTCCGCAGACGGCGTTTTTTAGGTCCTGAAGCATCTCCTCATCGACGATATAGACTCCGCCCGGAATGGGACGCAGCAGACCGCCGCGGCCGACAAAGGCATCGACCTGCGCCAAATCTAATGCTTCCTCTTTAACCGTTTGCTCGATTGCAGAGAATCGCAGAGGGAGTTGATCGATGATAGTGGAATATCGGGCAAGTTCCTGGAGGGGATGATCGATGGTGCGTCGAAAGCGGCAAGCCTCATCGGCAAATAACGCAATTTTGGTCGAGGTCGACCCTGGATTCACAACAAAGATTTGTTTCACCCGCCCTCCCAATGACAGCGTTTCGTGTCGGTTTCGTCAATGGTGCGCGTCATATTGCTGCATGAGGCTGCTAAAGATAATCAGCATTTTTCAAAAAGGCAAGCGGCAAAGCAACGTTATACGCTGTTTTTGCCATTACTCCGATTCATAATGAATCAGAGATTCAATTCGATAGTTGCGCAGACGGTTGCGCGCTCCAAGAAAATCGAGCTCGATCAAGAAGCAGAAGCCCACGACTTGTCCGCCCAACCGTTCAACCAACCGGGCGGCAGCGCCCACAGTACCGCCAGTCGCCAGCAGGTCATCCACGATCAACACCTTCTCCCCTTTTTGTATCGCATCGATGTGCATTTGCAGCGACGCAACACCGTATTCCAATTCATAGTCTTCAGAAATGGTCTGATAAGGCAGTTTTCCGGGTTTCCGTGCCGGCACCATGCCGATACCGAACTTGTAGGCAAGCAGCGCGGCAAAAATGAATCCCCGCGATTCAATGCCGACAACTTTGTCGATTTTAACGTCGCGAAACTGGTCATACATTTTTTCTACGGCTTCGCGCAAAGCATGTCCGTCGCCGAGCAAAGTCGTAATGTCGCGGAAGACGATGCCTTTTTTGGGAAAATCGGGAATGCTGCGAATTTTTTCGGCCAAGTTCATTTTATGGTCCTCAATGAATAATGGAAAATCCCTGAAACTGGTTGTCCGGCGGCGCCCACTCAACATCGACGGCAGTCACATGCGCCCATCGGGGACCGACGCGCAGAGCTTCGATAAACTGTTTCAACTTGGATTCTTCACCTTCGGCGACAACCTCTACGCCTCCGTCTATGGTGTTTTCAACAGTGCCGTCGATTCCTAATTCCAGAGCTTTTCGCCAGGTGAAAAAGCGGAAGCCGACACCTTGGACAACGCCGGAAATGCGAATAATTGCCTTTACGCGGCGCATAGCAACCTCACGGCGTAAGTCGATAGATGGTGCGCGGGAAGGGTATGGTTTCCCGAATATGCGGTCGGTTGCAAATCCACGCAACGGTGCGCTCAATACCCAACCCGAATCCGGCGTGCGGCACCGAACCGTATTTGCGCAGGTCTAAATACCAGCCGAACGCCGATTCCGGCAGATTATGCTTTTTAATTGATGCCAGGAGCGTATCGTAATCATCCTCGCGCTGGCCGCCGCCGATGATCTCGCCGTAGCCTTCCGGGGCCAGAACATCGACGCACAAAGCACGGTCGGGACGCAGCGGATCGCGTTTCATGTAGAAGGCTTTGACTTCGATCGGATAGTGGGTAATCATCACCGGCCGATCAAAATGGTTGGAAATGATGGTTTCATCGGTGCCGCCCAGATCGTCGCCGTCGACAAAATTGGGATTTTCTGCTTTGACCAGTTTGACGGCTTCATCGTAGGTGATGCGCGGGAACGGCCGTTTAATCAGCTCGAGCTTGGAAATATCGCGCTCCAGGACCTCGAGCTCTTTGCGCCGACGCTCCAACACGCGCTCGACAATGTAGACGATCAGTCCTTCCGCCAGATCCATATCCTGTTCGAGATCGCAATAGGCAACTTCAGGTTCGATCATCCAAAATTCCGTCAAGTGGCGCCGGGTTTTGGACTTTTCAGCGCGAAAGGTCGGCCCGAAGCAGTAGACCTTGCCGAAAGCCATGGCCGCGGCTTCCATGTAGAGCTGCCCGCTTTGCGTCAAATAGGCTTTGGTGTCGAAATAGGTGGTCTCGAACAAATTGGTCGTGCCTTCGCAGGCGCTGGGCGTAAAGATGGGGGCGTCAACCAATGTAAAGTCGAGATTATCGAAATAATCCCGTGCCGCCTTGATAACCTCATGCCGGATTCTCAGAATGGCGTGCTGCTTGGAAGAGCGCAGCCACAAATGGCGCTGATCCATAAGAAATTCGATGCCGTGTTCTTTCGGCGTAATGGGATAATCCTGCGCCAACTGCACGATCTGAACATCCTTTGCCTGCAGTTCAAAGCCGCCTTTGGCGCGCGGATCTTCAGTCACTGTGCCGGTTACAATGATCGAGCTCTCTTGGGTCAGCTTTTCGCAGCGTTCAAAAACTTCCGGGGCAACATTACCTTTGAATACGACCACCTGGATCATACCGGTGCCGTCGCGCATCATGATGAATTGCAGTTTACCTTTTCCGGTAATGTTGTAAACCCAGCCGTATAAAGTAACCTCTTTGCCTAAATAGGGTGCAATCCTGTTGATGTAAACTCGTTCCGCCATCACTTTACCTTTTCTGTTGAAGGTTAACCATTTTCTTTTCAGCTCCAAATTTCCGGTTTTACTTCTCGAGTCATCAAATCGAGCAAAGCCTGTCTGGGATCTTTGTCCTCATACAGCAGAGCATAGACTTGACTGCAGATGGGCATTTCGACCTGATATTTTTTCGACAGTTGAACTGCCGCTTTGGCGGTTTTGACGCCTTCCGCAACCATCGTCATCTCGGCAAGAATTTCCGCTGTTTTGCGGCCGCGGCCGATTTGTTCGCCGACATAGCGATTGCGGCTGTGCCGACTCATGCAGGTGACGATCAGATCGCCCATGCCGGATAAACCGGCAAAAGTCAAGGGTTCTGCGCCCATCTTGCGGCCCAAGCGGGCGATTTCAGCCAAGCCGCGCGGCTGCAGCGCTGCTTTGGTATTGTCGCCGAAACCGGCACCGTCGCATACGCCGGCAGCGATGGCGATGACATTTTTCAGCGCGCCGCCCAACTCGACGCCGACGACATCGGTTGACCGGTAGATCCGCAGGCATGTGCTGCTCAACTGCTTCTGAATAAAAAGGGCAGGCTCCTCTTTTCGCGAAGCGGCAACTATGGCAGTGGGAATGCGGCGAAAGACCTCTTCGGCATGGCTTGGTCCCGAAAGGACAACATAGCGCTCTGCAAAGGCCTCCGAAAGCTCCTGCTGAACCACTTCGGATATGCGGCAAAGAGTGTCGGTTTCGATGCCTTTGGCGCAGTTGACGATCAGAGCTTCCCTATCGGTATAGTGCAAATGTTTTTTTACCTGCTGCAGCACCGCACGCATGACATGCGTAGGCACAACGAGCAGAATGATTTGCGCCTGGTGCAAAGCTTCCTGCAGATTATTCGTAACCGCAACCTTGTCCGCAAGTCGAAAGCCCGGCAACAGCTCCTCGCGCTTTCGTGTCTTTTGCAGACGCTCGGCAGCCGCAGCATCATATTCCCACAAAACGACCGAGTGTCCAAGTTCCGCGCAATAGTCGGCGAGCGTCATCCCCCAACTACCGGCGCCCAAAACGGCAATCTTTAGGGGACGTTGAGTTGCGTCGTTCATTTAACCTCGCCCAAAAAGACAGGCTTTTCACCTATTGCTTCAAGCTCAGCCTTTACCTTGTCGGCAGCGTGCGGAGATACGACAAAGACCAGGCCGATGCCCAAGTTAAATACCCGGCGCATTTCTTCATCTTCTATATCGCCGTATCGCTGCAGGAGACGGAACTCGGGCGGGATCTGCCAAGCCGACCAATCAACGGCCAACTCCAGATCACCGCGCAGCAGCCTTTGGGTGTTACCGACGATGCCGCCGCCGGTGATGTGACTGATGCCGTCGAGGCCCGGAATCGAACGGACGCGCATGATTGCTTTGCGGTAGCTTTTATGAACGCGCAGCAGCTCTTCCCCCCAACTCTTTGCCAATTCCGGTTCGTAAACTCTTAGATCGATTTTTTTGATCTCGAGTAATACTTTACGTGCCAGCGAATAGCCGTTGGTATGCAAACCATTGGAGGATATGCCGATTAAGAGATGTCCTTTGGCGATGCGGCTGCCGTCAATGATGTCAGGTCGATTGACGAGTCCGATGATGGAGCCGGCAAGATCGTATTCTCCCGGAGCGTAAAAGCCGGGCATCTCGGCCGTTTCTCCGCCGATCAGAGCGCATTCATTTTCACGGCAGGCTTTTGCCATGCCGCGAATGATTTCGGCAAGGATTTCCGGCGACAGCTTTTGCGTGCCGACGTAGTCCGTAAACGCAGCGGGATCCGCACCGCACGTCATAATATCGTTGACGCAATGATTCACAAGGTCCTGGCCGACAGTATCATGCACGCCCATCATGAAAGCAATTTTGAGCTTGGTCCCCACGCCGTCGATGCTGGTCACCACAACCGGCTGCGGATATTTCTGCAAATCGATTTCATAAAAGCCCGCAAACAGCCCGATGTCGTTAAGGACGTGCACATTAAAAGTCGATTTTGCTTCACGAGCGATGGATTTTGTCGCCTTTTCCGCTGCGTCGATGTCGACGCCGGCGCTGCGATAGGTGATGCTCACGAAATGCCTTTCCTGAGTTTCGTCCAATAGTCGTTTCTAACCGAATTGAAAAAAGAGAGCACTCTTTCATCGCGATAGTCGGGATAGGTCCACGGATTCGCCTGAAACCCTCCCTTACGCCAAGTCAGTTGGAGGTCACCGTAGATTCCCTGGCCGATGTAGATTCTGTGGCTGAAATTCTTTGTGGAAGCGAGCACCAGTTTGGCAGCCTCGATATAGCCCGGGTCGATATTCACGGTTCTTTTGTCATTTATCATATACCGACTTTCGATCTCGTTGGTGCGATGCTTCCATTGCGGTAAAAGCCCGGGATCCGTAAGATCGGCAAAGGCAGCATATACTTTTAGTAAATTACCGCCCATTTCTTCTTGGTAATAGGTCGTAAAATTAAAATCGATGACGGCCGAACGGGATTGCAGATTGCCCAATAATTCCTGGATTTCTTTGAGGACTTGCAGCAACAGGCTCTCCTCGCCGGAGCATACGGCGCAAATCGGACAAACCGGTTGCGGCTGTTGGATGATACCCATGTCTCAGACAATCACTTTGTCTAAATGTTCGGCGCTGTTTATGGCGTTGTTTCCGATATCAATTCTTCGCCGCAATAGGGACAATAGCGATAGTCGGATTGCCAAAAGACGTGATCTGCGCTTTTTTTGCATCGCCGAACAGAAGCCTTTTGGAAATCGATTTCAACGGTTTTGCCGTTTTCCTGATCGAGCTGCAGACGAAACTCTCCCCGCTCGGTTTTTCCGATCAAAAACACATCGGAAAAATCGGGCCGCTTCAGCAGTCCTTCCGTTACTTTACCATTGTGATCGATCAATTTTAAGCGTACCTCGACGTCGCTGTAGCGCCGGTAGCCTTCGGCATCGACATCAGTGTAGTTGCTTCGCAATTCCGGTTGCACAAATTTTCGCCAAAAGACCCGTTCTCCGCGGCAAAACGCATGACGAACGTTTTCGAAGCGAATGATTTCGCCGTTTTCCATGGGGAAAGCCGGCAGCGTGGGATAATCGTCTTTGAAATAGACGCCGACACCTCTGAATTCCAATTGAAGCAGCACGTTTTGTACGAGGATCGGTTCCACTGTGGAATCCGTCCTTACACTTGCAGTAAAAACCGAAGTAACGGAAGTCGAGTCGGCAGCCGTTGCGCAGGCGCAGAGAAAGAATATGAAAATGAGTTTTGCCATATCCTTTCCTCCTGAAACGCATTAAAATGTAACGATTCTTTTGTTGCTTTTCAAGTGCGGCAAGATTTTATTTGAAAGGTTTTCACTTTTAGGCATAAAAAGCAAAGCCCCGACTTTTGCCGGGGCTTTGCGTGCGAAAAAGCTCAAATAAATTGATTAATAATGGCTTCGTAGAGCTCCTGTTTACCGCTGATTTGTTTGGGCTCGCCGAGCTTGACGGCCAGTTCACGCAGTTCTTCCAACCCCAGCTCACCTTTTTCAAAGCGGGCGCCGTCGCCGGAATCAAACGAAGCGTACCGTTCGCGGCGCATTTTGAGCAGATCGGATTCGCGAATGATACGATCGGCGATGATCAGCGCTCTGGCCAAGGTGTCCATGGAGCTGATGTGCGCGATGAAAATGTCTTCCAGATCTGTCGAGTTGCGGCGCGTTTTGGCGTCAAAGTTCATACCGCCGGGCGCCAATCCGCCAGCCGAGAGGATTTCCAGCATCAACAGGACGGCCTCGGTGATGTCGTGCAGAAACTCGTCGGTATCCCAACCGTTGTGCGGATCGCCCTGATTGATGTCCAGGCTGCCGAGCAGGCCGTTGTCCGCCGCCAGCCGTACCTCGTGCGCAAACGTGTGTCCGGCTAAGGTGGCGTGATTGTTTTCGATGTTCAGCTTGAAATCCTTGTCCAGGCCGAAACGCCGCAGAAAACCGATGACGGTCGCGACATCGAAATCGTATTGGTGCTTGGTGGGTTCCATCGGCTTGGGCTCGATGAGGAAAACGCCTTTGAAACCGGCCTTGCGCCCATAATCACGCGCTTTGGTCAAAAACATACCGAGGTGTTCGATTTCACGCTTCATGTCCGTATTCAGGAGCGAGAAATAGCCTTCGCGACCGCCCCAAAAGACATAGTTTTCGCCGCCTAACTCAATAGTTGCATCGATCGCCGCTTTGACCTGGGCTGCGACATGGGTCAGAACATGAAAATCCGGATTGGTAGCGGCGCCGTTCATGTAACGGGGATGGCTGAAAACGTTGGCGGTCCCCCATAGCAACTTAACGCCGGTCTCTTTTTGGCGTTCCTTGGCCATATCCACCAGAGTACGCAGATTGGCTTCTGATTCGAGGACGTTTTTCCCTTCCGGAGCCAAGTCGCGGTCATGAAAGCAGTAAAAGTCGACGCCGAGTTTGGTAAAGAATTCAAACGCCGCATCGAGCTTTTGTTTGGCTGCGGTCATCGGATCTGAAGCTTGATCCCACGGAAACTCGACGGTACCCGGCCCAAACGGATCGCCTCCGGTATTACAGAAGGTATGCCAGTAAGCGATCGCAAAACGGAAATGGTCCTTCATGGGCTTGCCGGCGACAATTTTATCCGGCTGGTACCATTTGAAGGCCAAGGGATTTTTGGATTGAGGTCCCTCGTACTCGATTTTCTTGATGCCGCGAAAATACTCCTTACTGCCGATGAAAACCTTGTTTGCCATCTATTCCTCCGTTTTATATTCGTTTTTGACAAAATAAACAATTTTTTTAAAATATCAAACAAAATCATGGAAAAATGCCGCGTTCTTCAATGGCAGTTGCAACTCGGTTGACGGCAATCATCATCGCGGCATCGCGCATGGTAATATTTTCCTTTTGCGACAAATCCCAAACCGCCTTGAAGGCTTTGGTCATGACGTTCTTGAGATTGCTGTTGACTTCGTCCTCGTCCCAGAAAAACGACTGAATGCTCTGTACCCACTCGAAATAGGAAACAACGACACCGCCCGAGTTGGCCAAAATATCAGGGATGACGGTCACGCCACGCTTGGTCAGTTCGTGCTCGGCCTCAACGGTTGTCGGGCCGTTGGCGCCTTCAACGATCGCCTTGGCTCGGATTCGATCGACATTGTCCAGCGTAATCTGCCGCTCCAGTGCGGCCGGGACCAGAATGTCAACGTCGAGTTCCAGCAGCTCTTGATTACTGATTTTCGACACACCGGGTGCGGTAAAGCCTTCCAAATAATGGAACTTCGAAGTGGCGCAATAATCCAGCATTTGCTGAATGGGCAAGCCGTTGGGGTTGTAGTAGGCACCGCTAACGTCGCTGACGGCTACAACTCTACAGCCCTCACGGCTGAGCAGATCGGCGCTGACGCCTCCGACGTTACCGAAACCTTGAACAGCTACGGTTATGTCGGTCGGCTTTTTACCCCAACGCTTGAGAAGCTCGAGGGTATGAAACATGACGCCGCGGCCGGTTGCCTCTCGTCTGCCGAGGCTGCCGCCGAGGTCGGTGGACTTGCCGGTCACTATATCCAGAGTGGTGGCGCCGCGATACATGCTGACCGTGTCCATAATCCATCCCATCGTTTCGGCATTGGTGTTGACGTCCGGAGCAGGGATGTCCGAGTGTGGGCCGATGATCGGCATAATGTTGACCGTGTAACGGCGTGTGAGCCTGCGAATTTCCTCTTTTTCCAGCTTGGTCACATCAACCTGAACACCGCCCTTGGCGCCGCCGAAGGGAATGTTGACTACCGCACATTTCCAGGTCATCCACATCGCCAAGGCTTTGATCTCGTCCAAGGTCACGCTTTGATGATAACGGATACCTCCCTTGCAGGGTCCCCGCGCGCTGCAGTGCTGCACGCGATAGCCGGTAAACATTTCGATCCTGCCGTCATTCATGACAACCGGAATGGCGACAATCAGCTCGCGCTCGCAATAGCGCAGAACATTGTGCGTATTGGGGTTCAGCTTGAGCCGTTTTGCGGCAACGTCGAGTTGCTGAAGCGCCATGTTGAACAGAGAGTTATTCTCCATAACCTGCTCCTAATTGTTTAGTGACCGTATGAATACCGTGACCATCCGCACTAGAATTTTTTAAGGATTTTTTCCAGCTTTCTCCTTTCCTTTTTAGTCGGTCGTCCTTTGTATTTCGGGCGGTGCACTTTGAAGGATTCGGCGAACAAATGCAAAAGTTCCTTTGCCTCCTCTGTCAGCTGGGGTTCTTCTTTCCGATATAAAAGCCTCGCCTCTTTGATGGGCAAATTTTTTTGCGACAATCCCAGCACCGTCAGGTTAATGAATTTTCCTGCAGCAGTTTTGAGAGTAATTTTGTCCCCTACCCGAATCATAGTCGCAGGCTTGGCCACTTTGTCGTTTACTTTGACACGGCGCTCTTGGCAGGCTTTTGCCGCTTGTGAACGAGTTTTATAGAGACAAGAAATGTTCAACCAAGTATCGATTCGCTGAAGCTCAGGATGTTCACTTTCCTGTACCATGGCTTAAAACACTTTGACAGTAACGTATCGGCGCGGATTTTGTTTTAGATCGGTCGCCAGGCTGTCAAGCTGGTTGATCACCTTGACAAGCCTTTCATACAAGGCATCGTCATTGAGCATTCGACTGACGGTGCCTTCGCCCTTTTCGATTTTTTGCAGAATTTGTGAAATTTGTTCGAGATTTGCCACAAGTTTATCATGGGCTTCAGAACTGGCGACAAATCGCGCCGCAGAACCGGAGCCGTTTACCAGGCTGTCCGCCAGTATGTTGACATTTTTTAAGAAAGTATAGAGCTCGTCATACATCGTGCTGTCGCGCAGAATTTTGGCAAGAATACCGTCGCTCGATTCCAAATCATTTTTAAGGACGGTGAACAGCTCGAATGATGACATCAGTTCATTATAAAGCCGCGGGTCATTGAGTAAAAGCCCCAGTGTCCCCTGCCCTTCATTGATCTTGTCGGTAATTTCCTTGATTTTGATCGTCATATCCTTCAATTCGTTGAAAGCGGCGACGCTTTCGTCGATAAGCTTTTCCACGTCGATGGGATCCATGCCGACCAGGAAATCGCCGTCGTTAAGCATGGGCTGATCCGGACTGCCTGCGGTTATGGAAACGAACTTGTCACCCAAAAGTCCAAGGGTGCCGATATAGGCTTCGGAGTCTTTTCGGATGTGTTTTTGTACCGAGCGGAGGATTTCGACGGAAACTTTGATTTTCGGATTGCCCACCTCCTCGATAAAACTGATGCCGACGACCGATCCCACCCGCACGCCGTTGAGGCGAACTGGGGCACCGGTCTGCAGGCCGTTGACGCGCGTTACATAAAAGTGCAAAAGATAACGCTTTTCCAAAACTCCTTGATGCCTGCCGACGGCAAAAATGATGTAAATGATGACCAATATTCCGACTAAAAATGTCAGCCCGACCTTAATTTCGTGCGACCGTTCTTCCTGCTGTCGTGTTTTCATTTGGGGCCTGCTATAAAGGTCTGAATGAATTCGTTTGAGCTTTTTTTGATTTCTTCGACGGTGCCGATTTCCAGGATGCGGCCGCCGTCCATAACGGCAACGCGGTCGGCTACGCTAAAGCCGCTTGCCAGCTCGTGCGTGACCACAATGGAAGTCACGCCGTATTCCGCCTGGGTTTTGCGAATCAATGCATTAATGGTTGTCGCCGTAATCGGATCCAACCCGGTTGTCGGTTCATCATAGAGGAGAATTTCCGGCTGATAGGCCATAGCCCGCGCAAGCGCGACGCGTTTTTTCATGCCGCCGGAAAGTTCCGAAGGCATCAAGTTTTCAGTGCCGGCCATGTCCACAAACAAAAGATTCTTGGCAACAATTTCATCGATTTCTTCTTGGGACATGGTGGTATGCTCTTTTAAAGCAAAGGCGACGTTTTCGCCGATGGTAAGCGAATCAAACAGCGCGCTGCCTTGGAAGAGCATGCCCATGCGGCGGCGGATGGGAAACAGCTCCCGCTCGGGCAGAGCAGCGATGTCGATGCCGTCGACGATGACGCTGCCGGAATCCGGAGGAATGAGTCCAAGCAGAATTTTTAAGGTAACGCTTTTTCCGCAGCCGCTGCGCCCCAAGATGACCAGCGTTTCGCCTCGAAAGATCGATAGGGAAAGACCTTTAAGAACCTGGTGATTATTGAATGATTTCCACACATCGCGAAACTCGATGATAATACCGCCTCGAGTCGTCATTTACATGCTCCCTATCGTGAGCTTGGTAATCAGAAAATCGAGCATGAAAATGAGGATAGATGAAAGAACGACCGACCGCGTCGTTGCTTCACCGACACCCCTTGTTCCGCCGGTAGCTGTAAATCCCAGGTAGCAAGCCACTGTGGCTATAGTCATGCCGAAAACGACCGGCTTGATGAGGCCCGCACTGATGTCGGAAAACTGCAGGTATTGGATGGCGATGGACCAGTAAAAGTCGGAGCTGATGTCCAGCGCTGTAACCGAGACGATCCAGCCGCCGATCATACCGCAGGTGTCGCCGATAGCCACAAGGATCGGCAGCATGATGGTCAAGGCAACGAAACGTGTGGATGCCAGCTTTTTGTAAGGATCGGTGCCGAGGGCACGCATGGCATCGATTTGTTCGGTGACGGCCATTGATCCCAGTTCAGCCGTAATGCCCGCTCCTACCCTTCCGGCGGCCACCAAAGAAACAAGCACGGGTCCCAGCTCGCGTACGAGGGCCACGATCAAAACCGAACCGGTGTACATTTTTGCGCCATAGATGGCCATCTCATGGCCGAATTGAAGAGCTAATACAAGACCGGTAAATGTCGAAGTGAGGACAACAATGGATAGGGAACGAACGCCGACGTGGTACATCTGGTCCAGGATGTCGCGGCGATAATAAGGCTTGACAAATGTCAAGAGCAGAGAACGGCCGAACATTTCGAGAAGGCCGTGCAGGAAGACGAGGAAATCGAAGAATTTTTCCCTAGTGTTCGCCACCTCTCTGCAGTAACCTTTCTATTGTAGAGCCGCCTGTTGCGCCCGCAACGCATCGCGAATCTTAAAGTTGACGGCGGCAATATAGGTCATTAAACTGAGAACAAAGGCCACCCGAGCCGCCCCGAAGGGAAGATTCAAGATGCACGTCAGACTGCTGGTCACAAAAAGGTAAAGCGCCGCATACCCAAGATAGTGTCTGAAAGAGTACGGTCCGTTGCGGAAAGCATCGATTATGAGACCGATGGCGGAGAAAAACAGATCGAGCAGGCATAAAATAAGAAATGCAAGCAACGAGAAAAGAAACGCCGCACCCAATTTAAGCCAAAAGAGCGAGCGGTCCAACCATACACCAAGTTTAAAAAAGTCGATGACGGCGTTGTCTTTATCTATTTCAAGCTTTTCTATATCAAAAACGCGGACTTTATGTGATGTCTTGAGCTTTACGGATCGATTCGAGAAAAATATTGATCCTGGAGCTGCCGCGTTCAACAGGCTGTCATTGGTCTCGTGATCGAACGAGACGATTATGCCTTCTTCCAGCATGAAGGTTTTCGGAACCTCATTGATGAATTTGATCTGTTTATCCTGCAAAGACAGGTTCGGCGCCTCGCCGTTGAATACAGGAGAGTAAATCTTTAATAGTTCATCAACCGATTGGATATAGGGATCGATGTACCGAACATAAAGTAAAAGCGCCCCAAGAAACAGCGCTAAAATGATAAAACGACCTTTTTCGAATGGAAACATAGGGTTCACTCGTACTCCTGAATAGGTTCACGACCCGATAAAGCGCGTAGAGCGCCAAGGGCCATTGCTTCCGCCTCCCGTTCTCCGGGCAGGATAAGAACAGGAGCCAAAAAAGAGACTCGAGACGAAAGACGATCTGTCAACTGTTTCGACTGCGCCAAGCCGCCGGTAAGAACGATGCCCTGCAGGTCGCCAAGAAGCACGGTAGCCATGGCACCGATCTCTTTGGCGATTTGATAGATCATGGCATCGTAAACAAGAGCCGCATAGTCATCTCCCGCTGCTATTCGTTTCTCCACTTCGGTGACATCCGAAGTGCCCAAATAGGCCTTCAGTCCGCCTTCCCCCATGATCATTTTTTTAATTTGGTCCAGCGTATATTTCCCCGAAAAGCAGAGCTCGGCAAATGGGGTCATCGGCAGAGAACCGCTGCGTTCCGGAGAAAAAGGGCCGGCGTTGGAGGCATCGTTAACATCGATGATTCTGCCCTTTCGGATGGCCGCCACCGAGATGCCGCCGCCTAAATGTGCGATTACATAGTTGACCTGCTCGATTTCACGACCCTGCTGTTCCGCAGCCCAGATGGCGGCGGCGCGCAGATTGAGGGCATGAGAAAGGGAGCGGCGTTCGATCAGCGGATGGCCTGAGAGTCTGGCAACCGACTCGAATTCGTCTACAGAGACAGGATCGACGACCAAGGCGGGACATCCGAACTTTTCGGCAACGCGGGCAGCCAATGCACAGCCCAAATTGGCCGGGTGGACGCCTTGTATGCCGCGCCGCGCGTCCTCCAGCATGCCTGCGTTGACTCGATAAACACCGCGGCGCACCGGCTTGAGTAACCCGCCCCTTCCGACGACGGCATCAAGAAAAGTAATTTTTCGCCGCGCTAAAAAATCGTCGACGGCAGCTGAACGAAAATCGAGTTGATCAAAAAGAGACGCAAATGCTTCGAGCCGGCCGTTTGTGTAGCGGATGGTTTCGGAAGCGATCTCTTTGTCTCCCTCAAAGAGCGCCAATTTGTCGGACGTGGAACCAGGGTTGATCACCAAAATCAGCGGAGAATGGGGCGTGGTCGATCGTCTGCTCATCCCGAGCCATCCATATTTTTAAGTTTAAAGCAAAAAAATATACAGAACTTCGGTGTCGCTTGCAAGAGGAATAATGATTTTGTCTGTATCCATTGAACAAGAGGCAAGGTGCAATTCGTATTCAATTCGATTAAAGTCAAACAAGAATTCATCCTATCCGATGACGCACTTTTAAAACAGGCAAGCTTGCTTCTCATGCTGAAACAAAATATATTTGTTAGAATGAACAGGCCTATCGAATCACAAATTCTTCAGTTTTACAGAAAAGCTTTCGGCAAAGAAGCGAGAGACCTTCAACTTTTGAACGGCGACGGCTCGGATCGGCTGTACTTTCGTTTAATCGCTGACGAGAGCACCGTGATTGCCGTCCATGGCTGCAATCGACGCGAAAACAATGCCTTTGTTGCTTTCTCGCGCCATTTTGAACGATTTCAATTACCCGTGCCGCACATCTTTGCCTATGAACCCGACGAAGGTCTTTACTTGGAGAGCGACTTGGGCGACGTCATGCTCTACGATCGAATGGCGGCATGCGGAAATGAGGTCAGCAGCGATGTCCGCAACCTTTACCTGCAGGCGATACGAATGCTTCCCCAGTTTCAAATTAAAGCCGGCCGGTCGCTGGATTTCTCACAGTGCTCCCAAACGACCGTATTCGATGCGGAAGCGATGCTCCGCGATCTCCTCTATTTTCAGCACGTTTTTTTGCGCCGCTTTGCCGCAAATCGCTTCGATATCGACCGGCTGCACGATGACTTTGCTCTGTTGATTCGTGCGCTTCTCGATGAGCCTGCGGAATTTTTCCTTTACCGTGATTTCCAATCGCGCAACATTATGGTGCTGAACGAACAACCTTATTTCATCGATTATCAGTCGGGCCGCAAAGGGGCGCTGCAGTACGATCTTGCTTCTCTCGTCTATGACTCTAATGTCCGTTTACCTGAAGACCTCGGCAATGAACTGATCGAAGAATATCTTTACGCCGTCAATCAATATCTTTCCATGCCTTCAAGCCGATTTATGCGCAAATTTTATGATTTTGCGCTCATACGGGTACTTCAGGCTTTGGCCGCATTCAGCTTTTTAGGATATGATAAACAGAGGCGCTACTTTCGCTCATGTATACCGAGAGGAATTGAACTTTTGCGTGAGCTTTTGCAAAAGAGTCAGATTGGACGACAAATGCGCACGCTGCCCAAAATTGTCGAGGGACTTACGGTATCTTTTGAGATCAATAAGGATAATCAGCTTTAAAGCGATCTTGTTGTGAACGCCGCATAGTGCATTGACGATCCGCATCCTCACAGGCATTTGCCAAAGATTTGTTTGCTGCTTTTTCTCCGTTTTATGAAGCGGGAAACAACAAACGAGGCGATCAAACGGATGAATGTGCCTCTGTGAGCTTTTCCTCTCTCGTGTAGGGGATTTTCTTTGTGAATCTGCGCAATCATTTGTGCTTTTGAATAGGGTTGCGCTTTGTTTTGCGCAAAAATGAGTTGGTCGAAAGTTATGGATCATCAGGCCTTTTTCGACAGCAATCATAACCATCGAGCAATAGAGGAATTGGTATGAGGGCAATGATTTTGGCAGCCGGATACGGCAAGCGCCTGGCGCCGCTGACGAACTCGATACCAAAGGCGTTGGTCCCAATAGGCGGACGCCCCCTCCTCGAAATCGTTCTGCGACGCTTGGAATCTCAAGGGTTCACCGAAATTGTCGTTAATCTGCATTATTTAGCCGACCAGGTTCGCGAGTTTCTCGATGCATATCGTCCCACGGCGAAAGCGTCGATTTACCTCTCTTATGAGGCTGAGCTGCTCGACACCGGCGGCGGTATCAAAAAAATGTTGGACTATCTTCCTGGTGACGACCCGGTTTTGGTGCATAATGTCGACGTGCTTTCGGACTGCCCTCTGGACCAAGTCATGCAGCAATTCAACAGCCTGCCTTCCTGCGATGCCCTGCTGGTCGCTCTTGATCAATTAACCGATCGCCCTCTTTGTTTTGATGAAAATATGAACTTTCGCGGAAGAGGAGATCATGCTCCTAATGGGGCTTGCCGGCATTACGCTTTTACCGGAATTCAAGTGATTCGGCCTTTCCTCTTTCGCGAATACCCGGAAGTAAAATTTTACAGCATCGACCTATATTTATGGGCTGCTGCGTCCGGCAGGACCATAAAGGGTCTGCTGTTTCCGGGAACTTGGTGGCGGGATTTAGGAACATTTGCGGATCTTGCTGCAGCCGAGAGAGATATGTTAGTCACTTAAATTATTTTATGAAATTTATTTCTCCAGCGGTTCGACTGAATTGACATGAAGCGTAACGGCGCCGAATTCGCTTTGGACTTGTCCGTGAAGCAGAAATGGTCTGTCATAGGAGAGTAAATGAATGAAGCGGCTGTAGGTTTTCGGAAAGAAAACTGTTTCGTATAACGCGGTAGTATCCTCAAAGCTGACGAATTCCATCAGTTCTTCCTGCGAGGTGGCCGTCGTTTTGCCGGTTACAAACCAGCCCACAGTAGTGACGGTTTTCCCCACGTGCTTAGCCAGGTCTTTTGCCGGTATATACGACAAATTGCAAAGGAGTCGGCGATAGCGTTCCAACGGATGACGCGATAAAAGGAATCCCAACGTTTCGATTTCTTGATCCAGCAGCGTCTCTTCGTCATATTCCGCGATGTTCGGTACTGCTGTCACGTCGGCCTCTCCGAACAAGGACAGGGTTGGTTCGGCGGCGCCCGTACCCTGCTCGGCCGCAATTGCTTTGCTCTTCCAAAGCAGTTGCGGCCGAGTATAGGTTTTTTCTACCGCATCAAAACAGCCTGCCTTGATCAATACGGCTGCATCGTTGGGAGGCGGCTGTACCCGCATCATGAAATCATAAAGCGAACGGAAGGCGCCGTTTTTTCGTCGTTCCCGCAAAAGGCGCTCGATGGTTTCGCGAGTGATGCCTTTAAGCTGCATGAGACCGACGCGAATTTCTCTGTCCCTGCCGCGATAAGCGTAATCGCTGAGATTGATGTCCGGCGGCAGTATCTTTAGTCCCATACGTCGGGCCTCCGAAATGTAGGCAAACGTGGAATAGTATCCGCCTTGGTTCGAAATGACGGCCGCCATGAATTCGGCGGGATAATAGACGCGCAGATAAGCCGATTTAAAGGAAACTTGAGCGTAGGAAGCCGAGTGCGCTTTGCAAAAACTGTAGCCGCTGAAAGACAAGATCATCTCCCAGATTTGATCGCAGGTCTTTGCATCAACGCCTCTTGCCTGGGCACCGGCGTAGAATTTGGCGCGGAAATCTTGTAGGCTGCGTTGCTTGTGCTTTTTCGACAAAATTTTGCGCAACTCGTCTGCTTCCGCAGCGGAAAAACCGGCCAGGGTCATGGCGACGCGAGAGACGTCTTCTTGGTAAACCATGATCCCGTAAGTTTCACGCAGCAGCTCCTCGAGCAAAGGATGCAGGGGTGTGTAGGCTCCTCCCTTTAGTCTTCGAATGTATTCATTGATAAATCGATTTGCAGCAGGGCGAATGATGGAGCTGTGGATGACAATATGTTCGAAATCTCCCACGCCGGTCTTTTTCTGCAGCAGTCGCATGGCCGGAGATTCGATGTAAAAAACGCCGATAGTATCGCCTTGCGCCAAGGCCTGCTGAACTTTGGGATCCTCCAACGGGTCCCATTGCGCGTAATCGATGCGGGTGCCGGTGTTTTCTTCGACGGCGGCCAAGGCGTCGCGAATAACGGCAAGGGAACGGTTGCCGAGAATATCCATCTTGACCAGCTTCATCTCCTCGGCCTGGTCTTTTTCCCATTGAATAACATGCAGCCGGTGCGGTTCCTCCCGCGGCAGGCCGGAAACGGCGCCGGTCAGCTTGAGTACCTTGTGCGCCGGCTGTGTCGGCACATAACGGCTGACGCCGCGCGGGACAATCACTACGCCGCCGCAATGGATCGAAAGATGTCGCGGATAGTCGCGAATGCGCTCCGCCAAGCGAATGACGGTCGGCCAAGGTTCATGCAGTTGAATTGAGCGAAAGAGCGGATGGGTTTGGGTGGTCTGCCAAATGTCGCTCGGCTGCCAAAGGCCGGCGAGGCGAGAGGTGACGGTACGGATTTCGTTTTCCGGCAGTCCGTAGACCTTGGCGATCTCGCGCACGGCAGAACGGGGTGCAAAACAGACATGATTGGCAATCATGGCGACGTTTTCATGTCCAAAACGGCGAAAGATATAGTCCAAAATGTCATCCCGCTCGTCCCAAGGAAAATCGACGTCGATATCCGGCGGATCGATGCGGCCGGGATTGAGAAAGCGGTCGAAAAAGAGGTCATACTTGAGGGGATCGACGTGAGTGATTCCCAGACAGTAACTTACGAGACTTGCAGCCGCCGAACCTCGACCGCAGGTTCGAGGCGCGTGCGCAACAATGTCGGCGACGACGAGAAAATAAGGCGCAAAGCGCTTTTCGCAGATGACGGCGAGTTCATAGTCAAGGCGTTTGCGGATACGTTCGTCAAAGCCGCCGTAGCGTCGGAGGACGCCTTCCTCGACGCGCCGACGCAGATAATCCTCAGCCGATTCGCCGTTCGGGCCGCGATATTCGGGAAAAATGAATTCCGTAAGGTCGAGTGAAAAGGTGCAGCTTTGGGCAATTCGCTGTGAGTTGTCAATGGCTTCAGGACAGTGAGGAAAATCGGCCTGCATTTGTGCCGCTGTTTTTAAATAGGCTTCGACAGAGATCAGTTCCTCCTGCGGAATGCGCGTCAGAGTAGTGTTCAAATCGATAGCACGCAATAACCGGTGCACTTCCCAATCCTCTTTATCGAGCATGTGTACCGCATTTGTAGCCACAATCGGTATCCGCTTTTCACGTGCGAATCGAAGCACCGCTTCAGCGCCGCGGTGCGGAATCAGCTCTGCATAATATTCGCCTTCTGCATCGGCGTCCTTTAATTTTTGTAAAAGGCGGAGGTCATCCGTTAAAAGCACGAGGTCTCGGCCGTGCTGTACAAACCATAACGCCAAATCAATTCCATGGCGGTGAAATTGGGTCAGCGCCATGCACAAGGCGGAATAACCCTCGGCATTTTTCGCCAAGAGTACGGCGCGCTCTATCGGCGTCTCGAAACAGGCGCCGATGATCGGCTGCAGATGATAATTTTTGCAAAGCATGAGAAAATTGCCGAGTCCGTAAAGACCGTTGCGGTCGGTCAACGCCAGATGCGTGAACCCCCTTTGCTTGGCTGTTCGGCAAAGATCTTCGAGGGTCGCGGTGCCGCGACAGAAAGAATAATGTGAATGAACGTGAAGATGGGTAAAGGGCATGAGAAAACCGTCGGCAAATGCGGGAGCTAAAAGCCGTCCAAGCGGTTTTTAATGACCTGCCGGCTGTGCGCGAATGCAGCAGCCGGCAGAGGCATCGTTTAGATCTCTTTTTCGAAAACCGTATATTCTTTGGAATCCTTACCGTTCATCAAGTGAACAAGACGGATGACGAGTTCATTGTTTTCGAGCACCCAGCCGACGTCGCAATATTCGAACGGCGTGGTTTGGGTGTAGAGTTTTTGTTTCCACAGCATGACGCCGTCGAGGCCGAGGCGGCGGAATTTTTTCTTTACGCCCAAATAGCCGAGCCGGAAGCCTTTGCAGCGGTTTTTTGTAAGAAGCATTTTGGCCGCGCGCAGCAGTTCACACCGACGACACCAAGGGATCGGCACCATTTTTTCGGTGATATTGGGGACGCCGCCGAAGAATGCAGCCGGTTCGCCTTTGACATAGACAAAAACAAAGAGCTTTTTGTCCATCACCAGCATCATCTCGTCGACGATGTGGTAGAATTCTTCACGGGTGAACGGAACAAAGCCCCAGTTATCGTTCCAGGCATCGTTGTATATTTCGAACATCTCCTCTTTGCGCACTTTGAGCGGTCTTTGGCCCCAGTCTTCGAGCGTGACGTCAAAGCGCTCGATGATTTTTTGCGCCACTCGTTCAAGCTTTTCTTCCATCGGGTTGTGTACGGCGACTTCCCAAGAGTAGACACGCTTGACCGGTTTCAGACCGTATGCGGAGAGGAGATCGGCATAATAGGGCTTGTTGTAGTGATAGTACATGACCGGGCGGCTGTCGAAACCGCGGGTGAGGCAGCCGGGCGTCGCCTCATTGACCGGCAGGTTTTGCGGTCCGCGCATCACCTGCATGCCCTTGGACTTGAGCCAGGCGGCGGCTGCATCCAGGAGCGCCGAGGAGACGGCGGGATCGTTGACGGACTCGAACTGGCCGAAAAAGCCGACTTTATCATTCCAATGCCGGTTGTGATTATAGTTGACGAACGCATTGCAGCGTCCGACGGTTTTGCCGTCGCGGAGCGCCATAAAAAAAGCCATATCGGCGTGTTTGAAAAAGAGGTTACGGGGCTCGAAAAAGCCGACCATACCGATAAGCCGGAAGCCGAGATACTCATAATCCAGCAGCGGTACATACTGCGGATCTTCGCGGTAATGATCCCAATGAAAGTCGACAAAGCGTTTCAGCAGCGCCCGATCTCGGCGCGTTTTGTTCGAGAACTCGATCACTTGAAGGTTGCCGTTTGCCATAGTTTTTTCTCCCACTTGGATTGATGTATGAGGGTCGAGGGTTAGGCGGCGCGTCCGAAGCGGATGGCGGTTTCGCCGTAGCGGTCGCGAATTCGATCGAGAGCGGCGATGAGCGCCTCGCGTTTGGGGTCGCGGGCCGGATCAAAGAGCGACAACTGTTGCGGCGGCGGGGTAAGGTCGCCGAGACGCAGTGTGAGTCGCCGCACGCGGACGCGGCGGCTGACGGCGCGTCCGAGGAGGGCGTTCAGCTCCGCCGTCAGGGCGAACTCATCGTCAGTAGCTGAGAAGCGCTGCTGCGTCGTTTCGCTGCGCTGATCGGAATAGAGAATTTCGACGCTCAGGCGGGCGGTCAGGAGGCGTTCTCGGCGCAGTCGGCGCGCGGCGCATGCCAGGAGGCCGTGTAAACGGGCGCGCAGCAGCGGGAAATCGTTGCTGTCTTCTTCCAGCTGGTCGATCTCGACGATTTCGGGTTTTTGTTTGGGCGGCATGACCGGTCGCGGGTCGATGCCGTTGGCCTGCTGATGCAGCAGCACGCCGAGGCGTCCGAAGACGGTCTGCAGGTGTTCGACGGGCGTTTCGGCCACTTGGCGAATGCGGCGCAGGTTGAGATCCCACAGTTCCTGGTAGACGTCGCGGCGACCGGCGGCAAGGTAGCGGACGGACAACGGTGCGAGGAAGGCGGCCTCCTCGCCGATGCGGACGTCATAGAGTCCAAGCGGTTCGCCGAGGCCGGCCACGAACTCGGCGGCAGTGCGGCTGACGAGCTTGTTGCCGGCGACTCCGGCCGAAGCGCCGAGATTGAGCCGGCGACGGATCTGCTTTTGTATGTCTGCCGCCGCGTCCTTGATGCGTCCGAAAAGCCGTTCCGTGCCGCTCATGTCGAGATAGGCGCGGCCGAAACGAAGCGGCTCGTAAACCGGCGTATAGCGCCGCACCACGTCGAGCATTGCTTCCATGGCGCGGCGGTAGAGATCGGCATTGGGCGGCAGAAGGATCAGATCGGGGGCGCGGCGGCGCGCTTCCGGCACCGGCATGCCGGAAAAGACACCTGCGGCGCGCGCCTCGGCCGAGGCGGCAAAAATCAACGCGCGTCCGGCCGTTTCGACGGCTACGGCCGTCGGTCGCCCGTGCAGCCGCGGCTCCAACGCCTGCTCGACCGCTACCGGAAAATCGGCCACCCGTATGTGAATGACGGCGCGGTTCATCGGCGCTTCACCCTCCCGCTCCATCCTTGGGTTCGCTTCTCATTCGACGTTCTCCCGCAGCAACGCCACGACCTTGCCTTGAATGCTCCATTCTTCTTCAGGGCGAAGATCCGGGTACAGGGGATTCTCCGCCTTGAGATAGAGGCGGCCGTTCTCCGCCGCCAACCGCTTGACCGTCGCCTCGTTGCCGATGAGCGCCACAACAATATCGCCCAGATCGGCAATCTGCTGTGAACGAACAATAACGACGTCGTTGTGCAGAATGCCGGCGTTGCGCATGCTGTCGCCCTTGACGCGCAACAGAAAATGGCGCCCGGGAGAGTGAAGGAGATATTTCGGCACGGCCAGGTAGCGCTCAATGTTCTCCTCGGCAAGAATGGGCATGCCGGCCGTTACCGTTCCGACCAACGGCAGCCGTACCTCCTTCCCTACCGTCAACTCGCCGCCCGTCTCCAGCACCCGAATGCCGCGGGCGATGTTCTTTTCCCACACAATGTAGCCCTTGCGCGCCAGAGTAGACAAATGCTTGACGGCAGTGTTGCGGGACGAGGCGCCGAGCTCCTCCGTCAACTCCTGCAGCGTC
>JAPDQV010000009.1:33618-109746 GCA_034505495.1 candidate division KSB1 bacterium
TCATTGATCAACCGAATGATGGTCTCGAGCACCTCTCGTTGGCGTCGCGTAAGCTTCTCCATCCTCTCTCCAAAAACAAAAAAGGGTGAACTTGATGTCACCCTATATTACAAAAACCGTTTTCGATTGTCAAGCAAAAAGTCGCGCTTAAACCTCAGGCACGTTGAGGAGCGTTAAAAGCCGTTGATGCACTGCCTCCGGCACTTCTTTTTCCTGCAGAGAGCGGAACAGATGCACCAGTGTTCTCATCGATTCGAGTTGAGTGCGGCATTCCTCACACTGTTCCAAATGCTTTTTCAACTCTATGCACAACTCCGAATCGATGTCTTCGGCAAGCTCATCGCAGAGACGCTGCAATACCTCGGCACAACATTCCATGAAAAGTTCCTCTATTTTACGGTAATGACCGGGCAGCAAGCCTTGCGGATTACGCGATTCGCTTCGCTGCCGATAAACAAATGGCTAAGGGCATTTTGACCATGCGTACCCATGACGATCAGATCGATGCTCTGCGTCTCGGCGTATTCGAGAATTTCATGGGCAATGGATCCCTCGAGCGTAACGGTCTGCACGTCAATTCCCGCGGGCACTTGTGAGGCGGACTGTTTAAGAAGCGCCTCCGAGTTATCGCGGATTTGCGGCGTGATTTCATATATGAGTTCGCCGTCGGCGGCAAAAAACGCCGGCTGCACCAAACCCTCGATCACGTGCAGTAAAAAGATCGTTCCGCCCTCTTCCAGCAGTCCGCAGGCCAAATGTAGAGCCTTGCTGCTCGGCTCCGTAAAGTCGGTCGGCACCAACAGACGCTTGAATTTCGGCGTGATCGACTCGGTAGGAGTTTTGACGTTCATTCGCACGGTCATCACCGGGCAGGATGCATGGTGAACGACCTTGGCGGTAACGCTGCCGAGGAAAAAACGCGACAACGCCGTGCGGCCGTGCGTGCCCATAACGATCAAATCGACGGGATTATCTTCGGCGAAGCGGAGTATCTCCTCGTAAGGGCTGAACCCTCTTTGCACGACATAGCTGACATTTAATCCTGCCGATTGATTCTCGGCAATTAACTTTTCGAATTGACCACCGGCTTGCTCTTCGAGATGCTTGTAAAATTCATCGAGATGTGGAAATGAGAATTGAGGGTCGTAGGGATCGTCGTCGAAAAGGGTAACGACATGGAATAAGGTCAAGTGCGCTGAAAAACGCTTTGCCAATGCCGCGGCATAAATGAAAGCGCGCCGAGACGAATCATAAAAATCAAAGGGCGCCAAAATGTTCTTGATTTCCATAAGGCACCTGCGGCTTTTAGTTCATTTTGATTATTTGATGCAGGAACGGCGTAAAATATTCAAAATTAAAACGAGATGCAACATATTCTATAACGAAATCGGCAGTTTGAATCGCGTCCCGATGAAGATAAAGCCTTTTGAGGACGACTGTCCGGTCAGATTGGCGCCGATGCCGAGCTGCAGATGCTGCCAAAGAATGGCGCTTATTCCGGTACCGACTTGAACGGAATAGTCGCTTTTATCATACCTGGCATTACCGACAATAAAGGCGGCGTCGACTTCAAAAAACCGCTTTTTAACGAACGGCTGCCAGCTTACTCCCAGTCCGATTGAATTGAGAATTTGCGTCTTTTCATCGCCGCCGCCGAACGGTATTTTGCACAGAATAAAGGAGGTCGAGCCGTGAAAAGCTTCGGACCAATGCGGCGCGACAACAAAATATTCGGTAATGCGGTTTTGATTACCGGGGTTCTGCAGAGTAATTTCCAATCGATCGCCGGAACGAATGCGCTCTCTGCCCCGCCAACTCCAAGTGATCTCGTCGTCTCCCGCGGAAACGGCGATGCGGCGGCTGTCGAGAGATTCGGCGCGCACGGCACCGCTCGAGTCGGTCAGCACGCCGTTGATCAACAGCTTTTGCGTACCCAATTTAGGATTGATTCGCGACGGTTTGATGCGAACGGTTATCATCTCTCCCGCTTTAATGATATGGGTGCTTTCCACGCCGCGGAAGCAGGATTCCGGAGGCAAATCGCCCGAGGATGAAAGGTGAAAAACAATATACTCACTGAAGGGCTGCCAGGGGCGTATGGAAAGACGAAAGGCCTCGAACGTAAAGACCGTACCTTGGATATAGGCTTCCAGCGGATAATCGCCGATCCGTACGCGCATCGTGGAGGCAGCCGTTACCCGCACAAAGTCCTCCCGCTGCTCCAGTATCTGAAAAGTGACTTCAGGATCCGCGATACCGAGCAGCATGTCTTTGAGTCGAGCTCCCTTTACCATTATTGTCAGGCTGTCTCCCGGATGGAGGATGAGATTACTCGAAATGGAATCGATACGCGGCGGCAGGCGGCTGCTGAATACACCGCGCCACTGCGGCGGCCGCCCCGTTTCCTGCAGCGTAAAGACATGCTGTCTTTGGAGACGATTTTCAAGTGAAATCGGCACCTCGATTTCCGCCTCGCAGGTGCTGTCGGAGGTGACCACCTGAACTGGAAAGCGCTGTGAATCAATCACAATCTCGTAGGTTTTGCTTTTTTGCAGACGGCGATTTCTATCGACGGCGGCGGTAATCAGCAGGCGGGTCGGTCTGCCGGCGAAAAGGAGCGATTGGTCGACGGGTTCGGCGCGGGCAGGCGCCAACGGCGTCGGCAGAACCAAAAAGATGTTGCTGGTATCGGATTGGCCGTCGGGATTTTCGACGATCAATCGACAACGCACAGCTTCCTCCAGAAGAGGAAGGGAAAAGCGGATTTCGAGTTTGTCCGCTGAAATGCGGCGGCTGCGCAAATCGACCGGCATACCGGTCAGTTTAGCCTTCACTCCCAAGGCAAAGTCGCTGCCTTCGAGCAAAAGGGTTCTGCTTTTACCGTCTGCCGTCAGGTCATTGATCTCGGAAAAAAGTCGCGGCGGCCTGGGTGAACGCAAAAAGAGCTTTTTCACGCCTGCAGGCGCGAAAGCGCTTTTCAGCGTCAGCAATCCTTCTCCCAAAACCGCTTCCGGTTTGATTTCGATTTCAACGCACAAAGCGCCAGTCAGATCAAAAGTGTTCGGAGAGCGGCCTTGTTTTACGGTAATGGCCGGATCGGCAAATTCAATCTGAGCGTCCTGGGGCAGACGTCTGCCGAAAAGGCACAAATGGGCGGTAAGCGGTCGCGCCGGGTCAACAAGAAGAGTATCAATGAGCTTTCTACCCAGAACAGCAACGCGGATGGAATCAATCATTGGCGGGGTCGGAGAAAGAATGTCCAGCACGGCAACGGCTTTTCGCTGCAGATTGGAATCACAAATTGCAAATTGATATTTTCCGCAGCATACAACCTCCGCGTCAAGTCGAAAAGAGACCTCCAATTCGTGAATGCTTTTTGTTTCGACCGATGTAACCTGCAATCCTTCGACTTTGGGCAGAAGAAGAACCGTATCGTTTGGTGAAAAGCGGGTACCGACATCAAAGACGGCGCGCGAGTAAGAAACAATTGAATCGATCGGCGCAAGACGAATCGGCTCAAATCGCAAGGGTTCCTGCGCCCAACCTGTTAAAGTTCCGAGCTGAAGGAACAACAAGATACGGATTATCTTCCAAGCCTTACGCGGAGCAGGTTTGCTTTCCCATCCTCTTTGCATATAAATCAGAACCATCAGCAGATTCCAAATCCTCTTATTGCATGACGACCAAACGTTCGATGACCTCAGCTTTTTCTTCACCGTCGAAAGCGGACAGCCTGTAGAAATATAGTCCGTTGGCAAGTTTCTCACCAGCGGTATCGCAAAGATCATAGGGAATGGCGTTATAGCCGACGGTCGCCTCGCCTTCAGTTTTGTAAATCAGCCTGCCGGAAATCGTAAAAAGTTTGAGGGTTACTCGCGCCGGTTTGTCATTTTCCAGTACAAAAGAAACGACGGTTTGGTCGGCGCAGGGATTGGGAAAGTTGACGACATCCAGCAGACGGAGCGTCGAGGCGATGCGAAAACGGAGGACCCCAAGCGGCTTTGCGGCTGATTCCGGTTCGTGGACAGACAGCTCATATTCACCATCCGACAAAGTATTTACCGGTAAGGTAAAGGCAAGGCCGTCGGTGATGGGACGCCGAGTTGCGGACAGATCAAGAATCTGTCGATTGAGGCGCACGACGGGATCGCCGCTTCCATATTCATGCGAGCATTGAAAGCGAATTTCGATCACCGCATCGCGTTGCAACGGATCACCGTCTGCAAATGTTGGTTCGGCGGCCTCACCGTTAATGAAAAATTTGACCTCCGGCTGTTCGGCGACGAAAGTTGGAAATTCGGAAAGAGCCAGGCGCTGCAGTTGCCCGCCCTTCCACAACGCCGTAGGGAAGAGCTGGGTCGGATTCTGCGGGTAATCGAAAACGAACGTCACCGTATCGCCGGCAACGCCTCCTTCGCGTACCGGTGTTTCCGGATTATCCGGCGGAATATAAATCGGCCCGAATGCGCCTTTTTCGGAATTTATGGTCGTTTGCGCTACGGTTTGTCGGCTGATAAAAGCCGTCAGCGTTTTTCCTTTCACTTTGCGTCCGTCGTTGAATCTGATTTGCCCGGCAAAACCGGCATCTGCAAGACGTTCGGGCTGATACTGTAGTCGGCACGCAGGATCACCAAAAAGGATGTAAAATCGCACATGATCGTCGAAAAACGGATAGTCGGCGTACATGGTAAACAGACCGGCGGTACAGAATTCTCCCAATCTGGTAATGCCTTTTTGATAGAGCGCATCGTAGAGCATGCGGGCTAGGGGAAAAAGCGGCGAGGGATAGGCTTCGCCCGCTGCCGAAAAGCCGCCGATGATTCCGGCCTGATCCTGATTGAACAGCATTTCCGTCAGCGAAGAGTTGGCCGGATTGGGATCGGCAAAGTAGCCGTTGATGCAGCTCATGGTGAAAACAAAAGGGAAAAAACGGCCTCGAGGCAGCAACGGTACCTCTGCACGGGTAAGAATGGAATGCTTGGACCAATTGCCGACACTGCCGTGGCCAAAGTAGTTTATGGTCAATGCTCCTTCACCAAAGATTTCCAGGAGGCGTTTTCTGACTTCGGTTGCGGACGAACGGCTGATGTAAAGGGCTTCGGCTAACACCGTGGGCGGCACAAAGCGCGACGCCAGCGAGGAAGAGGTGTCTTCAAAAGCCATTGTGCCGCCCTCCCCTATATCGGCGACGAACACGGCACGCCGCATTGAAGGTTCGGCGGCTGTTTGATGATAGAGCAGTATTTTCTGTACCATTTGCCGCACTTCGTCGGCTGAACGGGCAGGCAGGCGCCCGACCAGGAGATCAGGCAAAATATCGTCCTCGCCGTCGACGCACGCCAGCCAGTTGTCTGAACACGCCTCGAAATAGTCGACAAGACTCTCGAAAAGGCGCGTCGGGATAAAGTCCGTGGCCTGCTCGCCGCCGTAATTGGGATTGGAAGAATTCAGTCGACGGGGATTCCAGCTTGCATCGCCGACCAGCAGCACATAACGCGGCGCAGGAAGCGGAAACATCTGCATGGCATAGGTCAAAAATCGGCGAATCGCGCGCTCTGATTTTTTGCCGTAATTGAACTCGTCGTAAATGTCCTGAACGTCGATAATTGCTACATTGAGGCCATCCTGCCGATGCCGCTCAGCCAGCGGCGTCAGGGCGGAAACAAACTCGGGGACGGTGATCATAAAATAGTCCGTCTGGCGAAGAGTTTTCCTGAGCGAAGAGATCTCATCCGCAGATATCTTGGACGGTTTGAGCTTTTGCGGCGGCTGAACGGCAAAAATTTCATAGACTCCGGCTTGAGGCAGACGGAAAAGGCGCCTATCCCCTTGTTGTTCCGCATTAACCAGCCGCTTCGGTTGAAAGGGATCGGTCACATCATACAGATCAACGGTTCCCGCGAGATTTTGCAAAACCACGGTTTTCGGTGCATCGAGGTTCAACGTAAAATAGAGCGCCTCAGAGTCCGCCGAATTAACCCGCGGGTAACGCAGCTCGAACCAATCAACAAGCACCCAATCGAGAAAAGAGTCTGTGTCGCCCGGCCCGACAATTTTCAGCGTATTTCCGCTTGCCTTGAGCAGTTGGGTTGAAAAAACGGTCGAGTCGAACAGCGTCACGCGTCCGTCCCAAAATTTATCATAGACAATTTGATCGTTGATCAAGATTTGGGTATGATGATCGGGGAAAACGCTCTGACTTTGGGCATAAGCCTGGATTCTAAATTTTAAAAAGGCTGCACCGCTTGGATCGATCGAGTTGATCGGCAGCGGATAGGTGAGCGTTTTGGGGGCGCGCAAATCGTCCATAAACCACCGCTCGTTGTCGGTATGACCGGGAAAGTCGGCGCGCCGGATGCGGTCTATTTCCAGGCGATAGGTCGCGATGCCGCGGTTGATTAAATCATCGCCTTTGGGATATGCATCCTGTTCCTGCATGCGCAAGCCGTCGCTGCCGCCGTCCGGCGTCAGCCAGTAGACGTTTTCGCTGTTATAGTAATCTTTGTAGGCAACTGCAAAGAACTCAACAGCATCGCCGTCGCTCCACCGGTCGAGGGAAGCGCATTGCATTCGCACAGCGACTTCTTTACCGTCGCAAAAGAGAGCCAAACGCCGAGGTGGACTTTCCAAACGCATTCCCGCCTGCCGAAGATCCGAAGCCGTCAGTCGGTAGAGGCCGGTTTGCGGGATAGTCAGCTTGTACCATTCTGTGCCGCGGTCAAGAAAATAGTCTTCAAGGGGGACAGCTTGGGCTTTCTGCAAAATTTTGGGCACGGATTGATGGTTAATCGTCAAGGCGGACAGCAAAGGATCGGGAGTCGTGTCCGTAAGACGGATTTCGCGGTCTCTTCCAGGCACTGCGTCAAAATAGACGGCTGCTTTCAAGGATCGGCAAAACTGCGCCTCGCCGGTCATCGGATTGACGCGCAGGGGAAAGAAGCGGTAACTGATCATGCGTTGGCCGCGGAACAGGCCTTCCTTGCCAAGTACAATATGGGCGGATGGGAAAAACGTCGATCGTTTATAGACTTCGCCTTCATCGTAGATGAGGGTTCTGTCCTCTGAGAATGCGGATGTTTCCAGCCGCGGAGCGGGCAGAATCCGCGGCAGCCGTCTCGTCTCGATCTCCTGGTCGATGATTTCCAATCGTGCGAGCGTGTTCGGGGGTAGGGTCAACCAAAGCCCCGTCTGCGGCAAAGCAGGTTCTCCGGGGACGCTGTTCTGAGAACAACCGGCAATAGAGGGCAAACAATAATCCATTCCTCCGATTCCCTCAGCGGGAGAAACCAAAACCGACGGGGTAACAAAAGAAAAGACAACGTGCCGCTCGTCCTGCTCCAGCACAACCGGTGCACAAGACTCTTTTGCCAGGATCGAAGCAAAGGTTATGTATATAACAGTGGTTGCAATCCCAAGAATCTCAATCGGCTTTTTGCCCACTAGTCAAGCCTCCCTTGTTGATATTTTTGAAAAATAAAACTCTTTTTGGAAAGAAAAAGTAATTTGCTGTCATTCGAGCGACTGAATCATTATTTGCTTTAGGTAATTATTGAGCATTTATCAAGCAAAGGATCGCGTTTAGAAAAAGTTTAAATCATCTTGACTATCATGTTAAAGTTGGCTATTTTGTTTTAAAAATAGGAGTTTGTCGCCCATGTCCTCTTCCAATAAATTTTCCACCGCCCAGCAGACGGTTTTGGTCATCTTGCGCATGCTGATCGGCTGGCACTTTATGTACGAAGGAGCCGTCAAGCTCTTTAATCCGGGCTGGTCTTCGGCTGTTTTTCTTGCCCGGTCGAAATGGCTCTTTGCAGATTATTTTCATCGCATTGCCGACTCGCCTGCGCTGCTTTCGGTTGTCGACCAATTGAACATTTGGGGGTTGCTCCTCATCGGGTTGGGGTTGTTTTTGGGCGTATTTACGCGGCTTGCAGCCGGTGCGGGATTTCTGCTCTTGGCGCTTTACTATGTCGCCAATCCGCCCATACCCGGATACGGCGTCGGTATGCCGGCCGAAGGCAGCTATCTGCTGGTGGATAAGAATCTCATCGAAATGTTCGCTCTCCTGCTGTTTGTGCTCATTCCAACCGGTCGTCTTTTCGGTTTGGAGGGGCTCTTGAGCGTTATGCGAACCATTCGACAATCCAAAAAGAAAGCTCTTCAAGCGGATGTTAAGGTTAAATCTGCCGCAGATCTGAAGCGTCGCGAAATTCTCAAGAGTCTGGCGTTGATGCCGTTGTTCGGCGGATTCGTTTATGCGTTTGTACGCAAACAGGGATGGGAAAGCTACGAAGAGAAGCACCTGCTTGCGGAAAAAATTCGCGGCCAAACCGACGGGACGACCGGCGCGACCCTCAAAACCTTTCAGTTTACCGAACTGCGGGATTTGAAAGGTGAACTTCCGAAAGGCAAAATTGGAAATCTTGAAATCAGCCGCCTGTTTCTGGGCGGCAATCTGATTGGCGGCTGGGCGCATGCGCGCGATCTAATTTACGTGAGCAAACTGGTCAAAGCTTATCACACCGACCGTAAGATTTTCGATACGTTTTGGCTGGCGGAAAAGGCAGGCATCAATACGATATTGACCAATCCGCAGCTCTGCCGCGTCATCAATGAATATTGGCGCAAGGAAAAAGGGACGATTCAGTTCATCTCCGATTGCGGGTGGAACAATCCCATTGACGGGTTGGAGATCTCGATCGACGGCGGCGCTTGTGCGGCCTATGTTCAGGGCGGCATTGCCGATGCGCTGGTGGAACAAGGAGATTTGGACACGTTCGAAAAATTCTTGGTCAAGGCGAGAGCGAACGGTTTGCCTGCAGGAATCGGCGCACATAAGCTCGAAACGGTCAAGGCCGTGGTCGAGCGCGGCATTCTGCCGGATTTTTGGGTAAAAACCCTGCATCATACTCATTACTGGTCGGCCAATATCGCCAACCAAAACGACAACATTTGGTGCGAGAATCCGGAAGAGACCATCGCCTATATGGAAACGCTCGAACAACCGTGGATCGCGTTTAAAACGTTGGCCGCGGGCGCCATCGAGCCGAAGGATGGATTTTCTTACGCATTCCGCAACGGCGCCGATTTCATCTGTGCCGGCATGTATGATTTTCAGATCGTCGAAGACGTCAACATTGTTTTAGAAATTCTTTCGGGTGATCTGTCTGCTCGTAAACGACCTTGGAGAGCGTGAGAGGCGTGCGGAAATGTGCCCTTTGAATAAGGTTTATTGCCTGCCCTTGTTTTTCCTTCTGCTTGTATCATGCGCCAAGAATCCGTCTGCAGTCGATGACGGCTATGCCCCATACACTCCTATTGTCTCGACCGTTTTCGCAGAGCGGCAAGTTTTCATTCCTACCCCTGCTTCTTTAAGCGGCATCCCTCCTGCATCTTTACATTGGGCGGCAGAAGTGGGCCGCATTGAGGTGACCGATTCGGGAATCGTATTTTTTGCACCTTCTGAGGGGGGATTGGCGCGCATTTTGGTGACAGCGGAGACAAACGAGCCGTCCGCCCTTACAGTCGAGCTGAACATTTATGTGCATCGGCAAATCATCATTTTCAAAGCCGACGACCTGATTTGGGACCGCAAGACGGTTCTGCCTGCGGGATGGTTTCGATTCATCGAATTGATTCGTTCTAAAAAAGCAAGAGCCGCTTTGGGTATTATCGGTAGTTATTTGGAAAAAGCGGATACGCAGTTTTGCAGAATGGTGAAGGATTTGATGGCCGACGGCACTTTTGAGATTTTTAATCACGGCTTTACGCACCAAATCAGCGGATCTGCGGGGTCGAATCCCGACAAGCCCTCTGAATTCTATCGCACCTCGGAAGCCGATCAGTTAACCAGTTTGCGCAAAACCCAACGACTGGCCCGAGAAAAACTTGGACTGACCCTAAGAGCCTTCGGTGCGCCCGGTAACGCGTTTGACAAGACCACCACACGCATTATAAATAAAGACCCTGATATTCTGATTTGGTTTTTCGGCGATCCTGCCTGCTCCAAATTGGTTCTGAAACGAGCGGGAGAAATCGAATATCCAACGCCTAATCCCAGTTTTGCAGAGTTCGCCAAGCGCTATGATCCGATGCGCGAAATGTACGTCTTTCAGATTCATCCGCATCAATGGAAAGAGGCGCAGTTCCAAGAATTCCAAAAAATTCTCGATTTTCTTGTCGAAAAAAAGGTTACCTTTCTCACGCCGACCCAGTATTACCGCATTTTTGTGCAGAATAGAATCCCCTAAACTTGCGCCGATAGCGATTCTGTCTATTTTCCCATCCCCATTAACCGCATAAAAAGCTGCTTTTGGAGCCGCATGGCTTCCAGGCGATCCTGCGGTTCGCTGCGCGCCTCCAACAAGACCCAGCCGCAATAGTCGGTAGCCTTGAGAAGATCGAACAGCTGCCGATAGGGATAATCCGCATCGTCGAGTTCGCGTACGTGGAGCGTTGAGCCGAACCATGGGCGAAGCAAATTAAAGTTATACTCAAAGCCAGGCTCAACAAGATCCTCGGGGTTGCAGTTCCAACAAATGCGGACGTTATTTTCCGTAACTTGATCAAAAATTGCCTTCATGGTTTGCGGCAGCTGCGTCAGCCGACCGTGCACCTCGACGCGAATTTCCTGGCCGTAATCGTGTGCAAAGCGGCCGATCTCATTGAGGGATGCTGCGATTTGGGCTATGGTCTTTTCCGCGGGCACGCCGTCAGGCAAATCGTTCGGCTTTACCTTGACGCCGGAGGCGCCGATGTCATGGCATAATTTGATCAGCTCAAAGGTGCCTTCAATTTGCCTGCGCAGCTCCTGCGGATCCGGCGAATGGTATTCTTGGTTGGAGCCGTAGCCGACGCAGACGATGCCGCTTTCGCGAAAAAGTCGCTTTACCGCAGACCGCTGCTCGCGCGTCAGCGACGGTTCGACTCCGTGGGCGTGTCGTGTTCTTAACTCAACGCCTTCGTATCCGGTTGCCGCGCAGCTTTTCAGCAAGGTCGGCAGATCCCAATCTCTCCCCCATTGATAGGTGACCAGCCCGAATCGCATTTTCTTGGACAAATCTTCTTTTCCCGCAGAGCCGGAAATTGCCCGTCCAGACATGATTGAAAAACCGAGGCTGCAAAGCCCCATTTTCAAAAATGACCGGCGGTCTATACTAAAGGCATTTCCATCCACTGATCCTCACCCTTTCTTTGACTAATTTTCCATATCAGACGGCAGGTCGAGGCCGTAACGCCGAATTTTTTCGTAAAGCGTCTTGCGGTCGATGCCCAATTGTCTGGCTGCCCGGCTGATGTTGTATCCCGCTGCCGCAAGCGTTTTGCGAATGTGCTCGCGCTCTACATCAGCCAAAGACAAAACTTCCGTTGCTTTAGTTTCGACTTGACGACGGATGTGCGGCGGCAAACTCGCAGGACGGATCAAATTGGATTCCTCGACAACCAAGGCCCGCTCGACGGCGTTCTGCAGTTCGCGGATATTTCCGGGCCAAGGATAGTCGAGAAAAAGCTCGATCGCTTCATCGGAAAAACCTTCGACCGGCGTGTTACGACGCTTTATTTTGAATTGCTTGAGGAAATAATTTGCCAATAGAGGAATGTCCTCGCGACGTTCACGCAGCGGCGGAAGCTCGATGGGTATAACGTTAAGACGATAGTAAAGGTCTTCCCGGAATCGTCCCTCCTCCACCGCCTTTTTAAGATCGATATTGGCGGCGGCGATGACACGGACATCGACATGAATGGTCTGTGTGCTGCCGATGCGGCGAATTTCCTTTTCCTGCAGCGTGCGCAGAATTTTGGCTTGAATGCTTAGCGGGATATTGCCGACTTCATCAAAGAAAAAGGTGCCGCTGTGGGCAATCTCAAAGGCGCCGTGTTTGGTTTCCGTTGCGCCGGTAAAAGAGCCTTTGACGTGGCCGAAAAGTTCGCTTTCGAACAGAGTCTCGACCAGCGTACTACAGTCCATGACCACAAACGGTTTGTCGCGTCGGGGTCCTGCGGCATGCACGGCTTTGGCGAAAAGCTCCTTGCCGGTCCCGCTCTCGCCGAGGATGAGCACCGTGCTGTCGGTCGGCGCCGCCTTAAGGATGAGATCATAGACCCTGCGGATGCGCTCACTCTTGCCTATGATGGTCAGAGGAGCGCCGTTGAAGGTTAAATGAAGCCCTGATTCAGGATCGATGTTGTACAACGACCGCTCTTCTTCGATCTTTTTAACCAATCGGACGAGTTTATCCGAGGAACTCGGTTTATCGAGATAATGAAAGGCTCCCAATTTGATTGCTTCTACCGCCGTTTCGATGCTGGAAAAGGCGGTTACTAGAACAAACTCGGCACGCGGCGCCAACTCCTTGCCACTCTGGAGAAACTGGAGCCCGTCCATATCCGGCATCCGATAATCGACGAAAACAATTGCATAATCTCTTTTTTGCAGCTGTTCGAGTCCATCGGCGCCGTCTGCAGCGGTCGTCACGTCATAGCCGTGCTCGGTGAGGATGAGCGCGTAGGTGTGACGGATCATTTCGTCATCGTCGACGATCAGGATGTTGAGCGGCTCGTTCATAAGTATTCTCCGCTTTAAATTTAAACAACCAAGCGAAATTTTCCGATTTTTTTCATTTGGGATCCACGCTTGACATTGACATGAGGAATCGCTAAAATTGCCGGTACAAAATCGTAAAGCCCAACAGGAGAACGGTGAAAATGATAAAACGAAGAGAGTTTTTTACACGAATGGGCGCGGCATTGGGGGCGGCTTCCCTACTTTCTCATTCCGTCAAGCGGGCAGAGGCTGCCGTCGGCATGGAACCGCTGACGCTGGGAATCGCCTCCTACTCTTTTCGCGCGTTCGATCTCGAAACGTGCCTCGAGATGACGAAACGGTTAGACGTTCGGCACATTTGCCTAAAGAGCTTTCATTTGCCGTTGGAAGCTTCACCGGAAGAGATTAAAAAAGCTGCGGAAAAGGTACGCGCAGCCGGAATCGAGCTGTACGGCGGCGGCGTGATCTATATGAACACGGAAGCTGAGGTCAGGCAGGCATTCGAGTATTGTCGAGCTGCCGGCATGCAGATGATGATCGGCGTACCGAAGCACGAACTTTTGGATATGGTCGAACAGCTGGCCGTGCAGCACGATTTGATCGTGGCCATTCACAACCATGGGCCGGGAGATCTGCTTTATCCTACGCCGCAAAGCATTTATGATCGAATCGTGAATCGCAACCGCCGCCTGGGGATCTGCCTGGATATCGGCCATGCCCAGCGATTGGGATTGGATCCGACGGCGCAATTTCGCGCTTACCATGACCGCATCTATGATATTCATATAAAGGATGTCAGCGCTCCGGCTCCCGAAGGCACGACGGTGGAAATCGGACGCGGCGTCATCGATATCCCAAAATTTCTTAAAACTGTCGCGGAAATGCATTACAAAGGACGTCTTTCACTCGAATATGAAAAGGACGAAAAAGATCCCCTGCCCGGCGCCGCCGAGTCGATCGGATATTTGCGCGGTGTTATGGCGACCTGGTGAGCCAACGACGAAAGGATCCTCTATGTACGGCAAACGATTACTTTTTCTGACATGCATCGGCAGTCTGTTCATCGTCTGCAAGAATTCCCGGCAAACCGAGGCGATGTTTACTCTTATGACGCTCGATCCCGGCCACTTTCACGCGGCACTGGTGCAGAAAACCATGTATCCGCAGGTTTCCCCTCAAGTCTATGTCTATGCGCCGGACGGCGACGAACTATACGAGCATCTACGCCGCATCGAATCTTATAACTCGCGGCCGGAGAATCCCACGCGTTGGCAGGAAATCGTCTATCGAGGCGATGACTATTTGCAGAAACTTTTGCAGGAAAAGCCGGGGAACGTGCTGGTGACTGCCGGCAACAACCGCCGAAAAGCGGAATACATTAAAGCCGCCGTCGACGCCGGAATTCACGTTTTGGCGGACAAACCGTTGTGCATCGACGCCCAAGGGTTCGAGCTGATCAAAGAGGCGTTCGCATCTGCAGAAAAAAAAGGCGTGCTGCTTTACGACATCATGACTGAACGCTACGAAATTACGACCATTCTGCAAAAGCGCTTGTCCGGCATACCGGATGTTTTTGGCGAACTGCTGACAGGAACGCCGGACGAACCCGCTATAACCAAAGAAAGCGTGCACCACTTTTTCAAGTATGTTTCCGGCGCGCCGCTCAAACGGCCGGCCTGGTTCTTTGACACCACCCAGCAGGGCGAAGGCCTCGTCGACGTAACGACGCATCTGATCGATCTGATTCAGTGGGAATGCTTTCCGGAACAGATTTTGGACTATCGAAACGATGTCGAGATCTTACGCGCGCGCCGTTGGCCGACCATCTTGACTCCTGCTCAGTTCAAGCAGGTCACTCATCTGGACGATTATCCTGACTACCTAAAGCCTTATGTCAGCGACGGAAATCTGGTTGTATTCAGCAACGGCGAGATCGTTTATCGCCTAAAAAACATCCATGCCAAAGTGTCGGTACTTTGGAATTTTCAGGCTCCCGAAGGCGGAGGCGACACCCATTTTTCCATCATGCGCGGCAGTAAAGCGGATTTAATCATTCGTCAAGGCAAAGCGGAAAATTATCGCCCCGAATTGTATGTGCGTCCCAATTCAAAAGCTTTAACGGCAGAATTCGAAAAGGCCCTGCAGGCGGCGATCGAAAAGCTGGCCAACGAATATCCTGGCCTTGGTCTCGAACGCGGTAATGACGAGTGGCGGGTCCTTGTGCCCGACAAATATCGCGTCGGCCATGAAGCCCATTTCGCGCAGGTGATGGAAAAGTTCCTCAGTTATCTTCAGGCGGGAAAATTGCCGGACTGGGAAGTCCCGAACATGATCGCCAAGTATTACACAACAACGGCGGCGCTGCAGAAAGCTCTTATGGAAAACTAAAAAGGGCTTTTTACAAAGCCCTTTTTAGCCTTACCGACTCATTTTACGGCGGCTTTTATCCGTTTGTAATCGATTCGTCTTTGAGAATCATTTTGACGATCCTGCCGGACTGAACCACATAGGTGATGCCCGGATAGATCCACGCATCTCCGTTCTTTTGCAGCGGCTGGCCGTATTTCTGCACAAGTTCGCCGGATGCGCTTCCGATGCCGATCATTTCGGGCGTAAGGCCGTCATACGGCGCATAGACTTCGATATAGTTCACTTTGCCGCTGCCGTAGAGAATCATCGAATTGGTGGTCACGCTAAAGTGAACGCCTAGATCGTCATAGGTAAAATGGTGGATGAACACCGTTTTCTCCGGCCTTTCATACCAATTGCGGTCGGGTTTTCCCAGTTTGTTCTGCACCATCGTATAGGTGTCTCCCAAATCGACGTTGGCCGCGCCGACACCCGGATAGACCTCGACCTCTCGCTCATAAGTTAAAAAAACTTTGAGCAGGTGTTCGCCGCCGTTTGAAACGAATTTGACCTCGTCTTGATACTGCCCGTATTTCAACATGCGCAGGCGGGCTCGAAACGGAACCTTTTCCGGCCGATCAAAGACACTTCCCGACGTAACCTCGAACTTGAGCCACTCCGGCGCGCGATCGATTCTCCACACCAACTCGCCGCCGCCCGCATTGCGGATTTCCAGCTGGGTGTAAGTGAAACGGCGATCCATGTTGACGATCGGCACATCGATGCCCAACACGGGCGCTCTGTAGACCAGCCTCAATTGAATCTCGGCATTGCCGCCGTTGGAATCGATGCGAAGGACGCCGGTATGGGTGCCGTATTCCAAGACTGCAAAGTTGGTCTGCAGCTTGAGCACAAAAGTGTCCTGCGTAACCCAGCCGACCATATTGCTGACATTCAGCCAACTCGGCTTTTCGGCTATCGACCACTTGAGCTGGCCGCCGCCGGCATTGACAATTAGAATTTGGTCGTAACGTGAGCTGCCGCTGAGATTCATTTCCGTTTTGTCCACGGAAAGTTGCGGCGGCCGGTTGTCGATGGTGCTGCTCGGCGATTTATTGCAGGAAGCGAGCTGAAGCACGATCATAAAAACAAGGGTAAAGATCAACAAACTTCTCTTCATACATTCCTCAAAATGATTTACTCTCCCTATGCGTTTAAAAATATAAAACTCTAAACTGTTCGCCAAGAAAAGGTTCAGTTAAGGCAGAGAGCGTAACAGTTCTTCCAATTCGTTTTGGGTTGCGCCCCATTGCGCATACAATTCATCGATTTTTACTTTAATAAGATTCAATTCACGAGCCAAAGATGCAACCCGAGCGCCGTCTTTATAGGTCTGCGGATCGGCCAAAAGTCGCTCCACCTCTTCTCGACGTGCTTCTTGCTGCATGATTTCAGTTTCAAATTGGTTGATCAACGTCGTTAGTTCATTACGCCGCTTTGATACAGCCTGCCGGGCTTCAGCTTCCCGACGCTTTTCTTCCTTGGATTTATATCCGGGGGATGATGTTTTTTCATTACGCTCGGGGGGTGGCGATTCGGGAAGCGGCCGGCGGAGCCGCAAATAGTCGCTATAGTTGCCTTCGTATTGATGCAGCTCGCCATCGCGAAGCTCGAACACACGATTGACGATTTTGTCGAGGAAATAGCGGTCGTGAGAGATGAGCAACAGCGTACCGTCGTAAGAGGACAAGGCTTCTTCCAAAGCCTCGCGGGAAGCCATATCCAGGTGATTGGTCGGCTCGTCCATAATAAGAAAATTGGCCGGCGAGAGAAGGAAGCGACAAAGCGAGACGCGCGCCTTTTCCCCTCCGGAAAGAACGGCGATCGGTTTAAAAACGTCGTCGCCGTGAAATCCGAACAAGCCGAGCAGGTTGCGAACGTGTTGAATCTGTTCTTCGGCGCAAAAGCCGAGCACCTGATCGATGACCGTCAATGAAAGATCGAGAGCCTCGGTCTGATGCTGGGCATAGTAACCGACGGTCACTCTCCTGCCGAGCTGTACGTAACCCTGCTGCGGCGATAAAAATCCGGCCATCAGCTTGGCCAGCGTCGTCTTGCCGACGCCGTTTTCCCCCACCAGCGCCGCCTTTTGTCCGCGATAGAGGTCGAGTGAGATATTTCTCAACACCCAATCGCGATCGTAGCGAAACCAAACATTCCGCAAATGAATAATGTCGTGATAACTTTCCTCGGCGGCCTGCAGTCTGATCCGATAGCTCTTGGGAGCTGTTTCCAGCTCGACATCCTGTAGTTTTTCCAACGCCTTGATGCGGCTTTGAACTTGACGCGCCTTGGTTGCTTTATAGCGGAAACGGTCGATAAACTCCTGCTGCTTTTTTCGCTCTTTTACGACCAAGAGCGATTGCTTAAGGGCGGTCTCCCGTTCGAAGGCCTTTTGCCGTTCATAAGCATGATAGTTGCCCGTGTAGCCCTTTAGTCGTCCGTTATAAAGCTCGTAGATTTTTTGTGCGATGCGGTCGATAAAAAAGCGATCGTGCGAGATGACGACCACGCTGCCGCGAAAATCTGAGAGATACTCTTCCAGCCACTCCAAAGAAGCGATATCCAAATGATTCGTCGGCTCGTCGAGAAGCAGGAGATCGGGATTCATCAGCAGCAGCCTGGCCAAATAGACGCGCATTCGCTTGCCGCCGCTGAACTCGTGTAAAGAACGATTGAAATCGTCCGGTTTGAAGCCGAGGCCGCTGAGTACGGCCTTGGCCTGCGTTTCGATCTTGTAGCCGTCGAGTGCCTGGAATCGGTGCTCGATCTCTCCCAACTGCGCAATCAGCTCCTCACTGGGATTCGCCTGTAATTGTCGGCGAAGCTCCTCCATCCTTTCGGCAAGCTTTAGCGCTTCCTCTTTGCCTGCTATGACGCAGTCGAGAATGGGTTGGTCGCGTTGATCGATCTCTTCTTGCGGCAAATAGCCGATACGATAGTCTTTCGGTTTGAGGATGTTCCCCCGATCGGGTCGGATTTCACCCGTCAGAATCCGGCAGAGCGTGGTTTTACCTGCGCCGTTCGGCCCGACAAGCGCGGCTCGACTTCCTTGGGGAATAGCCCAATCAATGCCGCGCAAAAGTTGTCGCACGCCGATTTCGTAGTAAATACCCTGGAGGCTGACCATATATCAGAGTTGTAAGTCTCTCGGGCGAACTTTTAAATGAGTGGAAGGTCTCATCAAGACAAAAAGCTTACGCTATTCTTTTTCAAGCTCGGCAATGACGTGATAGATCTCCTTGTTGCCGAATTTCGTCTGATCAAGATAGATGGTTTTGGTGCGATATCCCGGCGAGGAAACCTGCAGCACATGGCCGGATGCTCGGCTCACCGGCGTCCGCAACGGAGACTGACCGACCACTTTGTCGTCTATGATGATTTGAGCGTGCTCCGGTACAGTATTGATCTGCAGCAGGACCTGGCCGGAACCTTCATCCGGCGGAAAATCGCTTTCGGTTGCGCCGGTTGGGACGTATTCCATCTCCAGCGACTCCATGCGGGCGGTGAAATACATGGTGCGATTGACCGGCTCGCCGTTCGGCTTTTTGACGATCTCGGCAGTCACTACGGTCCGTTTGTCATGCTGCACCCGAATGAGGTCTTCGCTCAAAATCGGATATTCTTCCTCCCCCCAGCCGATGTTGGCAATATAGACCGCGCGCAGCTTGTAATATCCGGGTCGGAGGCGGAACTTGTAGACAAAGGTATTTTGAATGTTGGAAACCAGCCAATCGGGATCGATCGGTCGATCGTTCAAATAGAGCTCGACGCGGTTTTTATAGCTGCTTCTGGGATCCGCTACGTTTTTAATTTCGACTACAAGGTTTTCAGCGATCTGGGAAGGCAATTCCAATTGCTTGACCGGGCGAATGGCGTTGTAAGCCTCATCAACCGTTACTCGGCCTTTACAGCTCAACAAAATCACGAAAAAAAGAAAAGTGAACAAGAGAACTTTTTTCATCGCTCGCTTCTCCTATTTTGGGTCGTTCTTAAGACGCCTTTCAGCCCCCGATCGTTTACGGCTTGGATGGCTGAGGCCTGCGGCTATGCGATGGGCAACGGCGCGGTATTCGCCCCAATGACGCCAACGCTCGATGGTAAAGCTCTCCAATTGTTCGATTACTTTTGCCAAATAGGGTCTCGGCACCCATTCATAACCGCTGATATTCTCGCTCGAATCAAGCGGCCGCGGCTGAGTGCCTTCCGTAACAACCTCGAACAGATAGGAGCATAGTCCCATTTTTCGTCGTGCGCAAACTATCGAGGAAAGTACAAGGCCGCGAAAGTGGATAAAGAGAGGCGAGAAAGAAGTCTCTTCGGCGAGTTCACGATGCAGAGCCTGCAGGACGGTTTCGTTCGGTTTGATTCCTCCGGTCGGTAAACGAAAGGTGTTCGGCGGATAGAACGGCTTGGTATGGAGCAGTATGCGGTTCTGGCTGCTACGGATGATTAGGACAACCTCGCCCCTTCTGTCCCTTTTTTCATAATAAATTTGCTGTAAGCCGTAAAAATATTGCCTGCCCACCTGCAGCTTGGCGCGATAAAAATCGGTTGGCCCGTATTTTTCGCACAACTCGATCACTTCATTGGCATGCAGCCATGGGGCATGAAGCTCTGAGTGCAGCACGTCCTTCCAGTCGGCCGGCCTAATCCGCGTCGTCATCCTCTTCCTTTTCGGCGTCCTCGTTGTATTCTTGCTCTTTTACCCATTGAAACTTGGTGCGCAGAGTGCGGGAGTAATACTTTTCCAGCACGTCATAGTTAACCTGCAGACCCCAATTGTAGTAGACCCTCGGATCAATATAAGACTTTTGGCTGGTCGTCAAATTCCATTCGCGGTTCTCCATGGCGATGGTCATTTGCGCCCGCAGCTTTCCCAAGGCAAAGTTCGCTTTTTCTTCGCGATCTTGAAGCGTTTCGATCTTTTTCTGCAGGGTCTCGATCTTTTTTCGATAGCGCTCGACAAGTTTTTCTTTGTTCTTGCCGGCTTCTTTTTTCTTTTGCGACGCCTCTTTTTTCAGCTGTTTCAACGCCTCGTTTGCGGCTTTTAGCTGTTCCTGGATCTGCTTCAATCGTGCGGAAAGGGCTTTTTCCCGTTCTTTAAAGCGCTTGCGGCGTTCAGCCCAGTTCTTCGGCGCCTGGCGGGTGTGATTGCAGAGGATCGCCGCTTCGGTGTTGGCCTTTGTTGCCGCAGCCCATTTTACATATTCCGGATCATCGGCATCGACATCGGAAGCGGCCAGTGAACGACTGACGACCTGAGTGGCGTGATGTGTACGGAACACCTTGGCGGTCAATCCCGGCATGGCCTTTGACAGAAAGGCGTTGACATTGCGGCTGCTGACATCCGGGAAAATCTGCGGCTTGTTGTAGGCAGGATGCTTTTTATTGTTTTTTGCCGAAGCCGAAGGCCTCGCCTGGGCTACCAATTCCTTTAGATTTTCGACGACCTGCGGCGGTAATGGAATGCGCTTATGCCAAAGAACCGAGTCTTTGCCTAAAAATTTAAACTCTACGGTGCCGTCATCATGAAACTTTAGGTGTTCAGGACGCAGTGTGGTGGCGCCGACCGTATCCGCTTCATCCGGGTCCTTTTCGTCGCCGACGCGCAGGCAAAGATGATCGATCAACGCGCAGGCGGTGGCAATTTTGCGAATTTTCGGGTCAGGATCCGTAAGTCCTTTGGCTATATGCTCCCGCACCGCCTCGATTTTTCCCGCCAGCTCGATGGCCTTGTCGAATTTTTGCGCCTCGCGTCTTTGCTTGATCGGCGTGTTGTCGTGCAGCCAAATGTATTTGAGCTTTCCTGAAAGCTTGTCTTCCCAGCGCGCTACCCACAGGCTATCGGGCTGCCAAACGATTTCTTTCCATTCCGACGGATCGATTTCGGCGTCCGGACTCAAGTTGAGGGTAACGTCTTTTTTCTGTGCGCCCTCTTTCCAGCGGCCGCGCAAGGGATGTTTGCCTCGTCCCATAAAAATGCCGGACGGCTCAGTCATGTAGGTCGCCAGTTCAATCCGTTCGCCGTCGGCAATGGCATAGCCGTATTGTTCTTTGAGCTGTTCGCGCAAAGCCTTTCGCTGCGCCGCCAAAGCTTTGCGCTCCTCTTTGCTCATAGCTTCGCGTTTGGCTTTTTCGGCGGCAACAAACTCGATGACCTCGCTGAAATCGATCTGATCGATCTGCAGCGGCTTTTCGAATCCCAAGGCGCGGCTGAAATCGGCCATAAAGTTTTTGACGAAAACCAAATCCTGCACATACGGCGTGCCGAGCTTTTTCACCCACGCTAATGCCATTTCTTCCTGCTTGGGTGTCAATTTGTGCGGTTTGCCGTCGATTTTAATCGTCAGACCCTGATAAGGAGGCGGTTCCGGTACAAGAACGCCCCTATGAATAAGCTGCTTGAGCATAGGCTCCCTATTTTTGCATAACATGAAGATTTTAAATTAACAAACTTTATATAATTTTTGCAAGCCAATAATTGCAAAAGAGTTGTCTATTAAAAGAATTGACTCACGCCGGAAAAATTCTTACCTTAAAATCTATAATAGAGACTCTATGAGCAACGAAAAGAAAATACTTTGGGTTGACGACGAGATCGAGCTGCTGCGGCCGCACGTTCTCTATTTGGAAAGTAAAGGCTACTCGGTCACCACATTGACGAACGCCGAGGACGCAGTCGAGCGCGTGAAGGTTGAAGATTTCGATATTGTGCTCCTCGACGAGATGCTGAACGGCATGGACGGCCTCTCCGCCTTGTCCGAAATCAAAGAAATACGCCCCGGCCTGCCGATCATTATGGTGACCAAGAGCGAAGAAGAGTCGCTGATGGAAGAAGCCATCGGCTCTAAAATTGACGATTATTTGACCAAGCCCGTCAATCCGAGCCAAATTTTGCTCGTCTGCAAAAAGCTTTTGGAAAAACGCAAGATCGCCGGCCATATCCTAAGTCGCGATTACGCGGAAGAATTCAACAAGCTTTCCCTCAGGCTTATGGAGCCGCTCGACTGGAAGGACTGGATTGAAATCCACGTCGAGTTGTCCGAGTGGGAATTGGAGCTGGATGCTCATCCCGAGTTGGGACTTAAGCAGCTGCTTTCAGATCAGCGCCGCGCCTGCAATACTGCATTCGGCAAATTCATCGAAAATCACTATAAAAACTGGCTCTACGCTTCCAGCCGGCCGCCGCTTTCGGTCGACATCATCGGGAACTATGTCCTGCCCCACCTGAAGAACGGCAAGAGGACCATCTTTTTGGTCATCGATGCCCTTCGCCTCGATCAATGGCTCGTTTTAGAGCCGTTGCTGCGGAATTGGTTCAGGATTACGCGCGATTACTATTACTCGATTTTGCCGACTGCTACCCCCTATTCGCGAAACGCAATTTTCAGCGGTCTTTTTCCGGCAGACATTGAACGCATGTATCCGCAGATTTGGGAAGAGGCAGCCGAAGAGGAAGATGATCAAAGCCTCAATCGATATGAGCATATGCTGCTCGAAGAATTGTTAAAGCGGCTCTCCCCTGCCCATCAGTGGGGGATCAAATACGCTAAAATTTTGGATGTCAAGGAAGCGACGGACGTGGCGCGGCGTATCAATGAGTACGCTTCGGCGCCGCTCGGTGCGATTGTATTGAATTTTGTCGATATTTTGGCTCACTCGCGCAGTTCGATCGATCTTTTGAAAGAAATGATTCCCGATGAAGCCGCCTTTCGGTCCATGACTCGCGCCTGGTTCGAGCATTCGGCCATTTTTCAGGCGCTGCAGCATTTGGCGGAGCACGAAAACACTGTGGTCATCACCTCGGATCACGGCAGCATCCGCGGCCTGCGCGGCGCCAAAGTGATCGGCGACCGCCGAACGTCGACCAGTCTGCGCTACAAGTACGGCAAAAACATCAAGGCCGATCCGAAGCAGGCATTGATTATCCCGAATCCGGCAGAGTACCGCCTGCCATCGCGCGGCATCAATTCTAATTACATTATTGCCAAAGAGGATTTCTATTTTGTCTATCCGACGAATTACCATTACTATCTCAACTATTACGCCGACAGCTTTCAGCACGGCGGCATCTCTCTAGAAGAAATGATTCTTCCGGTGGTCACTTTGGAGCCGAAATGAATCATGATGTGTTTATAAAGACTGGGACTCTGCTTTTCGAACATTTAACACGCTCAGAGGAAGAAACGCGTCAAATCGCTACTGATTTCGCCGGACGGCTGCAGCGCGGCGATGTGGTCTGCGTTTCGGGCGAATTGGGTGCCGGCAAGACGACGTTTATTCAAGGAATTTGCCGTGCTTTGGGCGTAAAGGACGCCGTGACCAGCCCGACTTTCACGCTTATCAACGAATACTGTGGGCGGTTACCGATCTATCATTTCGATTTCTATCGCATTGATTCCGAAAAAGAAGCCTTGGATTTGGGCATCGAGGATTATTTTTACAGGGACGGCGTATGCCTTCTGGAGTGGCCGGAGCGCATTCTCGGCCTCCTACCCGAAAAGTTTTACATGGTACAGCTGGAATGGAACCCCGAGCTGGAGGCAAGAAGCCGTCTAATAAAAATATTTTGGCAGGAATGAACCTATTAGCCATCGAAACTTCAGCGCAAATCTGCGCGGCGGCGCTTTTTCTTGAAGGACATTTGGCTGCCGAGTGCCGAACCAATCTCAAAAACGCTCATGCATCCGTTCTCTTTCATCAGATCGAAACGGTACTGCATATGGCTAAAACGACTGCTTCTGAGCTTTCCGCCGTGGCTGTAAGCATCGGGCCGGGCTCTTTTACCGGGCTTAGAATCGGCCTGGCGGCTGCAAAGGGGCTGGCGTTAGCCCGCGAAATTCCGTTGATCGGGGTTCCTTCGCTTGAGGCGATGGTCTGGCGGCTTCCTCCGGTTGATCAAACGATTTATGTCCTCCGAAAATCTCGCGCAGACGAATACTATCTTGCCGACTACCGATTTATAGGAGGAAAGCCGCAATCGATAGGAAAAATTCAACTGCTTCGCGGAGCGGATCTTGCTGCAGAGTTTACCGGCCCGTGCCTCATCATCCTCGATGCAGATGGCGAGGCTGTAAAACTGCCGGAAAACTGTCGAGTAATTCCAAATTTTTTGCCTTCGGCTGAAGCGGTCGGTTTGGCGGCGCTTCCCCGTTTTGCCGCAGGCGACTTTATGGACCTCGATGCAAGTGAACCGTTCTATCTGCAGGACTTTATTGCCGGCAAACCCAGGCCGCTGGAAGCGACTGCGAATGCTCACACTTAAGCCGATAGAACAAACTTTTATTTTTAACGGTTGCCAAGCCCGCATTCGTCCTATGGTCGAAGCAGACCTGGATGCGGTTGTGGCAATGGAAGAAGAGTCTTTTACCGACCCTTGGAGCAGAGAGGCGTTTCAATACGAGTTGTCCGAAGGAAAATCGACTGCCTATGTTGTTGTGCTCGAAAATGGAACCGTTGTCGCTTATATTGTCTATCGCATTCTTTTTGACGAGATGCACATTTTGAACCTCGCCGTGGCGCAGGCGTATCGTCGTCGAGGTATTGCATATAATTTGTTGAATTTTTTTATTGAGCGGGCAAAGGAAGAAGGATTGACTTTTCTTTACCTGGAAGTTCGTGAATCGAATGCCTCGGCGATCAACCTATACAAAAAGATCGGCTTTCAAGTCATCGGCAGACGAAAGTTTTACTACTTTCATCCGCAGGAAGATGCCTTGGTGATGGCGAAAAAGCTTTAAATATTTAACGGAGTAAGCACATGAGTTGGTTTAAAAGAGAAAAAGCCGGCATAACGGTAACGGACAAAAAGGCATTGCCGGACGGACTATGGATCAAATGCGAAAACTGCGGCGAGGTGCTCTACAAGAAAGAGCTGGAGCGTCAGTATTCCGTCTGCAGCAAGTGCGGATTTCATTTCCGCATAACCTGCAACGAGTATATTGCGTTGATCTGCGATGAGGGCAGTTTTGTTGAAACGTTTGCCAACATTCGTTCGGCAGATCCCTTAAAGTTCAAGGATTCGGAGCGCTATATCGACCGCATTAAAAAAGCCATGCAAAAGACAGGCATGACCGAGGCCGTCAAGACCGGAACGGCTGCCATTAACGGTATTCCCGTGGTTTTGGGCGTGATGGACTTTCGTTTTGTCGGCGGCAGCATGGGCTCCGTGGTTGGGGAAAAAATTGCCCGCGCAACGATGTTGGCGCTCGAAAAGCGCCTGCCGCTGATTATCGTCTCTGCTTCCGGCGGCGCGCGGATGCAGGAATCAGCTTATTCGCTGATGCAGATGGCCAAAACCTCGGCGCGACTGGCCATGCTGGCCGAGGCGCGCTTACCTTACATCTCGATTCTTACCCACCCGACCACCGGCGGCGTCACGGCAAGCTTTTCTATGCTGGGCGATGTGATTTTGGCAGAGCCCGGCGCTCTAATCGGTTTTGCCGGCCCGCGGGTCATCAAACAGACCATCGGTCAGGACCTTCCGGAAGGATTTCAGCGCGCCGAATTTTTGTTGGAGCACGGCTTTATCGATGCGGTGATCCATCGCAAAGAACTCAAACAGACTCTTTACTCCCTCCTGACTTTTTTCCTGGATGAAGCGGCGTATCATCAAAATTAAGGACTTTTCATGGCACTGCGAGTTCTATTGACGAATGATGACGGCATCAATGCTCCGGGTTTGGCGGCGCTTGCCGAAGCCGTCGGCAAAGTCGCGCAGATTATGATCGTCGCACCCGCCACCGAGATGAGTGCGGTCGGTCATGCCATTACTCTAACCGATCCCCTGCGCGTTGCCGAGGTAAAGAAAAACGGCCGTTTTTACGGCTATGCCGTTACCGGAACCCCGGCCGATTGCGTTAAAATCGCTTATTGGGCGCTATTGGCGAAAAAGCCCAAGCCCGACGTGCTCATTTCCGGCATCAATCAGGGCGCCAATACGGGCATCAACACAATCTATTCCGGCACGGTCTCAGCAGCAACCGAAGGCGCCATCTTGGGCATACCTTCATTTGCCATTTCGCTGACGACCTATGTCAACCCGGACTTTACCTTTGCCGCCGAGTTCGCAGCACGCTTTTTGCAGGTCTTTAAAAGCCTTCCCCTTCCCCCCGATGTTTTTTTGAACATCAACGTGCCGGCGGTGCCGCGGCAAGAGATCAAGGGCATCCGCATAACCGAACAGGGAATGGCAAAATATATGGAAAAATATCACGTTCGCAGGGATCCCTATAACCGTAAATACTACTGGTTGACCGGTTACAAAGTCGATGTTGAAACTGATCCGGGCATCGATGATGCGGCAACGCAGGCGAACTATATTTCCATTACGCCGGTTCATTATAACCTGACCTATTATCCGATGATCGAACGGCTCAAATCTTTAAATTTGGAATCGATGACATGGTAAGTGAACATTCCGAGATATTGTTGGTTTTAGATTTCGGTTCGCAATATACCCAATTGATAGCTCGACGTATTCGTGAGTTGGGGGTTTATTCGGAAATAAAACCCTACTTTACTTCGGCAGAAGAGATCAAAAAAATCAATCCGCGGGGAATCGTCCTCTCGGGCGGACCGGCTTCGGTTTATGCCGCCGACGCGCCCTTGCCGGAACCGGAGCTTTTTTCACTCGGCATCCCGATCTTGGGCATTTGCTATGGCCTGCAGGTGACGGCGCATTTGTTGGGCGGAGAAGTATCCAGGGCGTCGCGCCGAGAGTACGGCCGAGCGGTCATCGAGGTACTGGAAGACGACGAGCTGTTTCATGGTCTTCCGCCGCGTCTCGACGTCTGGATGAGTCACGGTGATCATCTGACGCGAATGCCGAACGGTTTTTGCGCCATTGCCAAAACCGCCAATTCGCCGATTGCCGCCATGAAGCATGAGCGTTTGCCGATCTTTGGCCTGCAGTTTCATCCGGAGGTAGTGCATACACCTAACGGCAAGGAAATTTTAGCGAATTTTGTCTTTCGCATTTGCGGCTGTCGCGGCGGCTGGAACGCCGGCGCTTTTATCGAGTCGACGGTGGAGAGCATTCGCGCGCAGGTCGGCGAGGGTCGTGTCATATGTGCGCTGAGCGGCGGCGTAGATTCCACTGTTGCCGCCTATTTGGTGGCAAAGGCCGTCGGCAGGCGGCTGGTCTGCATTTTTGTCGATACCGGGCTTTTGCGCTATAAAGAAGCGGAAGAAGTCGCCGCCTTTTTCCGCAATGCGGATTTCGAGTTTCGTCTGGTGAATGCCGCGGATCGCTTTTTGAGACGGCTTAAGACCATAACAGATCCGGAAGTAAAGCGAAAGATCATCGGCGAGGAATTTATTCGTGTATTTGAGGAAGAAGCGAGCAAGGTCGGACGAGTGGATTATTTGGTTCAGGGCACCCTTTACCCGGACGTCATAGAGAGCACGTCGGTACGAGGGCCCTCCGTCAAGATCAAATCGCATCACAACGTCGGCGGTCTGCCGGAAGTCATGGGATTGTCTTTGATCGAACCTCTGCGCGAGCTGTTTAAGGACGAGGTGCGACGCGTCGGCGCCGAACTTGGCGTGCCGAAAGAAATACTAGGCCGGCATCCCTTCCCGGGACCAGGACTTGCCGTACGAATTTTGGGCGAGGTGACGCCGGAGCGTATTGCCGTGCTTCAACAAGCGGATCACATTTTCATTCAGGAGCTGCGGCGAAGCGGCTACTACGATCAAGTCTGGCAGGCGTTTGCCGTGTTGCTGCCGGTGCAGTCCGTCGGCGTCATGGGCGATGAGCGAACTTATGAAAATGTTGCGGCGCTGAGAGCCGTCACCAGCACCGACGGCATGACGGCCGATTGGGCACCTCTGCCGCACGAGCTCCTCGCTTTGGTTTCCAATCGCATTATCAACGAGGTCAAAGGAGTCAATCGGGTGGTGTACGACATCAGTTCCAAACCGCCCAGCACCATCGAATGGGAATAGGAGGGTTATATGTGCGGAATCGTAGGTTATATTGGCACCAAAAACGCTTTGCCGATCCTGCTCAACGGCTTGAAAAGGCTGGAATATCGGGGATATGATTCGTCCGGCATTGCCCTGCAGGGCAACGGCAATTTGTTTATCGAAAAACAGGTTGGCAAAATCAGTGCGTTGGAGAATTTGCTCAACGGCAGGTCTTTCGAATCTACCCTCGGCATTGGCCATACACGTTGGGCGACACACGGTGCGCCCTCGCAAATAAACGCGCATCCGCATTTGGACTGCAGCGGCAAAATCGCCGTAGTGCATAACGGCATAATTGAAAACTATGCGCAATTGCGGCGGGAACTGATTAATCGCGGCTGCCGTTTCGCCTCGGAAACCGACACCGAAACGCTGCCGCATCTGTTTGCCGAGGCAATGGAGCAGGGCTGCAGCTTTTTCGAGGCTGTACTGCAAAGCCTGCGCCGGGTGGAAGGAACTTACGGCATCATTGTCATGCACGCCGACTATCCCGATCAGCTCATTGCGGCGCGCAAGGGAAGTCCGTTGGTCATCGGTCACGGCAACGGTGAATATTTCATTGCCTCCGATGCCGCACCCCTCGTCGGTTATACGACGGACGTCACCTTTCTGGAGGACGGCGAGGTGGCGCTTGTTCAGCGGGATGGGATTACCATCCGCACCATCGACAACCGATCCGTCGTGCCGCACGTTGAGTGCATCGACACGGATGTGTCGACCTTGGAAAAAGGCGGCTATCCCCACTTTATGCTCAAGGAAATCATGGAGCAGCCGAAAACGCTGCAGGATTCCATGCGCGGCAGGCTGCTTCTTGAAGAGGGAACTGCCAAATTGGGCGGCATTCAATACGAGGTTCAATCGCTGCTCAACGCCAATCGCGTCGTCATAACGGCCTGCGGCACCTCCTGGCATGCCGGACTGATTGCCGAGTATATGATCGAGGAATTCGTCGGCATACCGGTTGAAGTCGAGTACGCCTCCGAGTTCCGTTACCGTAACCCCATTCTCGGTCCCTCTTCGGTCGTCATCTGCATCAGCCAGTCCGGCGAGACGGCGGACACGCTGGCGGCGCTGCGCGAAGCCAAGAGAAAAGGCAGTAAAGTGCTGGGCGTCTGCAATGTCGTCGGGTCGACGATCGCCAGGGAAAGCGATGCAGGCATTTACCTGCACGCGGGTCCGGAAATCGGTGTCGCTTCGACCAAAGCCTTTACCTCGCAGGTGGTGGTCATGGCGCTGATGACCCTGCTTCTGGCGCGCATGCGCAACATGTCGCATGCCAAAGGACGCGAATTTGCCCAGGCGCTGTACGAACTGCCGCAAAAAGTCGAGCGCGTTTTGGCGCAAAATGAAAAGATATATGCCATTGCCAGAAAATACTACCGCGCCAAGAACTTTCTCTACTTGGGAAGAGGATACAATTTTCCTGTGGCGCTGGAAGGCGCGTTGAAAATGAAGGAAATTTCCTACATTCACGCGGAAGGCTATCCGGCAGCAGAAATGAAGCACGGCCCGATCGCCCTCATCGACAAAAAAATGCCGGTTGTAGTCATCGCCACGCGCGACTCAATCTATGACAAAGTAATCAGCAACATTATGGAAGTCAAAGCCCGCGGAGGACGCGTCCTTGCGATTGCCACGGAAGGCGACGAAGAAATCAAGCGGCATGTGGATCATGTCATTTACGTGCCGAAGACTTTTGAGCCTCTCAATCCTTTGGTGACCATTATCCCGCTGCAACTGCTGGCTTATCATGTGGCGGTGCTGCGCGGTTGCGATGTGGATCAGCCCCGTAATTTAGCGAAAAGCGTAACTGTTGAATAAAGATCGGAGAATCATTTTGAAGCGCATTTTGGGTCTTTTGACCGTCCTGTTCCTTCTCGGCGCAGTCGGGATCAAAGCTCAGCCTTCGTTCGGTGAAAGCAGTTTTCAATCCGCCCTCATTCTGTTCCGAAACGGCGATTATGAAAAAGCCGAGGCACAATTGCTGAGTATGATCGAAAAACTGCCCGAAAATCCCAAGCGGTCGAGCATGCTGCTGCTGTTGAGCAAGATTTACTTGGACCGGCAGGAACCGGATAAAGCTCTTCGATATGCCGATCTGCTCCTGCAGGACTATCCCTCAAGTCGCTATCTTCCGTTTGCGCATTTTTATAAAGCGCAGGCTTTGAATCAAAAAAATGATCGGGTAGGAGCATTGGTAGAAACTGCCTATGCCGTCGAATTTGCCGAGGCAGAGATGCGATACCGCTTCGAAGCGGCTGCAGCGGAGCTTGTTCGGTCAATCGGTGCGGCGAGGCAAATCGAAGAGATTTCACGACAGCCGGAATGGAACAAGGCACGTCCCATTCTCCTGATTCTTGCGGCGCAGGCGAATATGGAAGCCGGAGATGCCGAGCGGGCGCGCGCCTTAATCGATCAGCTCTTGGCTGAAAAAACAGAATCGCGCTATCGAACCGTCGCCTTGAAGCTCAAAGAAAAGCTCGCACAACCCATGCAAAAACCTTTCCGCGTCGGTTTGCTTATGCCCCTGAGCGGTTATTTCAGCGAAGAAGCGGAAGAGTTCCTTGCCGGTGCGGCTTTGGCTGTGAAGCTTCGTCGGAATATGTCTCCCCCTGTCGAGCTTTACTTGGGAGATACTGCCGGTTCGGTTGCGGATGCGCGCAGACTGACGCAGGAACTAGTCAGCGGGGGTATTGACGCGATCATTGGGGAGCTGGAAGCGGACAAGTCTTCGGCCATCGCCGAGTTGATAGCCAACACTGAAGTTCCGCTGCTCATGCCGACGGCGACCGAAACGATTTTGACGGCGGGCGGAAACAATCTTTTTCAACTCAACAGCCCCATCGATATCCGCGGCAGAGCTTTGGCGGCTTTTGCGGTTCGCTCATTGGGTGCGAAAACCTTTGCCATGCTGACACCGGAGGATGAAATCGGCAGGCGCTGGGCCGAGGCTTTTGCCGCAGAGGTGGCAAGATTGGGCGGTGTGATGGTCTGCCGCCAAACCTACCACCCGGATTCGACCAACTTTTCCTCGCAGCTGGAAGCAATCCGCGAGGCAGGGTTCCGCTATTCGGTACGCCAATCTCTGACTGTCGGCGGACGTTCGGCCGACCCGGCTGAGGTAGACCGTGTTTATGAACAAATGAACCAATCGGCCAAACGCAAATCGGAAAATCGCGCGGAACTTCCAAAACAAACCCGCATCCCCATGCAGGCTGTGGATGCGGTGTTCATTCCCATGAATGAAGCAGAGTTACCGTTTATTGCCTCGCAGTACGCACTCTATAATATCAAAGCGCAGCTATTAGCTGGTGATCAGGTCTACAATCTCGAAAAGTTACGCGAGCAGCAGTCCTATCTCAACAAAATGATTTTCGTTTCCGGCTATTATTTTTCCGAAGCGGATTTGCTCTACAAAGAATTCGTTGAAAATTGCCTTGCCGAGATCGGACACGAGCCCACGCCCATGACTGCATACGGCTATAATGCCTTGCAGCTTATTCTCGATGGCCTTGATGAGGGCAATCGTTCGGGCGCGGCGATGAAGGCTTTTCTTGCCGGAGTCAAGGACTTTGAGGGTGTCGGCACGTTCATACGCCTGAACAATCCGCAGCGCGTCAATCAATTTGTCAACATCCTCCAGTTCGTCGACGGCAACGTGTTCCGCTTGAACACATTGGATTAAATTTGCGTTCGCACTTGAAACGGCAAAACGAATTTTAGCACCGCCGGAAATGAAACGGATGAGCGATCAAAAAGGAAAACACAGATGAATTTTTTAAAAGCGGCCGTTCTCGGTATTGTTCAAGGCTTGACGGAATTTCTGCCGGTCAGCAGTTCGGGACATTTGGTCTTGGCCGAGCATTTTCTCCATTTCGAGGGCATCGGGCTGGAGTTTGAGGTTTTTTTGCATTTTGGAACGCTTCTCGCCATCTTGACTGTGTTCTATCAAGATATCCTGCGTCTGTTTGCGGCCTTTTTTGCTTTGTTCGGTCGGCAGACGCGGCAGAACGGTTTGGCGGTTTTTTATCGCCAGAACCAAGATGTGCGCACTCTGCTTTACTTGATCATCGCCTCGATTCCGGCCGGCGTCATCGGCGTTTTATACGAAGATCAGATCGAACAAGTATTCGGCAGCCCACGCCTGACCTCCATCATGCTGCTGATCACGGCCGGATTTTTAGCTGCGACGTTCTTTGTAAAGGTGGGACAAAACCGCCTGGCATTGCTCAATACATTCATAATCGGTTTGGCTCAGGCGGCGGCCATTTTACCCGGCATCTCCCGTTCGGGCGCAACCATCAGCGCCGGCCTCTTGCAAAAGGTCGACAGCGATCAGGCCGCGCGGTTTTCATTCCTGTTGGCCGTTCCGGCTATTTTAGGGGCGACGCTTTTGAAAACCGTCGACGTTATTCAAGCAGGTTTGGATGGCGACACGCTTCTTGTTCTGACTGTCGGGATGGTCTGCGCCTATATTTCAGGACTGGCCGCCATCCGTTCTTTGTTGGCCATTGTTCGCCGCGGCAAACTCTATTACTTTGCCCCCTATTGTCTGTTGCTCGGCCTTTTAGGACTGCTGCTCATCTGATCGGAGGGAATCGGTTTGCCCAAGCCGAAAAACACCGAAACCGATTTTTATCAAAAATTGGAAAAAAAGGATTTTTCGCCGGTTTACTTTTTTTTCGGTGCGGAAGAATTCTTGATTCAGCAGTATACGGACGATCTCCTTCGTGCAGCGCTGACGGATCAGGATCGCGATTTCAATTTAGACATTTTTTATGCGAACGAATGCGATGCAGCGACGGTTGTCAACGCCGCCTCCTCGTTCCCGATGATGGCGGAGCGGCGCGTCGTGCTCGTGCGCGACCTTCACCTGATGCCGGATGCAGGCTTGAAACTCTTGCTTTCTTATGCAGCTAACCCTTCGCCTACCACCTGTCTCGTCATGAGCAGCGCGAAAATGGACGCTGCAAGCGGTTTTGTCAAAAAGTTGCCGGATTCCGTCTATGTTTTGGAATGTCGGCCTCTGTACGAGAATCAAATTCCGCAATGGTTGACACTATATGTAAAAAAGCGCGGGTACAGCATTACACCGGAAGCGGTCTCTCTGCTGCAGGCTGAAATCGGTGCTTCGCTGCTGCGTTTGGCATCCGAAATCGAAAAGATCGAGCTTTTACTGGAAGGCCGCAAAGTGATCGAGGCGGCGGATGTGGAAAAGGTGGTCGGCAGTTCACGGCAATTTACGGTGTTCGAGTTACGTGACGCACTCGGTGAACGCAATGCGGTCAAAGCGGTTCGCACCCTCAACCGGCTGCTGGAGGTCGGCGAAAAGCCGGTCGGCATCGTCGCCTCTCTGTTTACGCACTTTGCTTCATTAGCGAAAGCCAAAGAGCTTGATCGGCAAAGTCCAAAAGAGATGCTTGCTGCGGCGTTAAAGGTCAATCCCTATTTTGTCGAAAAAATCTTTTATCAAGCGAATCGCTACAGCACGGAACAGCTCGACCAGGTCTTTTCTTTGCTTTTGGAAGCCGATCAACAGCTTAAATCGAGTGCGCAAAAGCCGGAATTAATTTTGCAGCTTTTGGTGATGGAAATCGTGACCCTCGGGCGTAAAAACGAATAAGACGGTTGATTCGATGGCTAAGGGAAAAGACAGCGTTTATTCCGATTATTTCGATTTCGATGCTTTGCCCGATGAGGAGCTGATCCGGCTTTTTCAAAACGACGAATTGGCCGCCTATGATACGTTGGTCCGCCGATACCGCGACCAGCTCTACCTGTTTGCCTATCGATTTTTGGGCAACCAGCAGGAAGCGGAAGACGTGGTTCAGGAGACTTTTCTACGGCTTTTCCGCAAGCGCCACGCCTATCGACAGATTGCTAAATTTTCCACATGGATTTACACCATAGCCGGAAATCTTGCCAAAACCGAATTGCGAAGGCGCAAACGCCGCCGCCTCGTCTCCATCAATGATATGGGGTTCGACGAAAAAGAATTCGAAATCGAAGACGAGGGAATGGATACGGAACGCGAAGCGGACTCGTCCATGACCGACAAGCTGATTCAACAGGCCATTTCCGAACTTTCTCCGCGCTTCCGCGAAGTGATCATTTTACGAGATATTCAGGAACTTTCGTATGAAGAGATAGGTTCTATACTGCGAATTCCGCTCGGCACGGTCAAATCACGGGTGAATCGGGCAAGGTTGAAACTGCAGGCCAAGCTGAAAGCGATCAAACCGGAAAACAAGTAATGGAGGTGTGCATGTCCCTTTGCAACAGAGTGCAAAAGTTGTTTTCGGCATATCATGAGGGCGAATTGGCAGAGGATCAAAGGATTGCATTCGAGCAGCATTTGGAGGAGTGCTCCAGATGTCGGGAAAATTTTTCTGCTTTCCAGGTTGTCTGCCGCCGCCTGAAAGAACTGCCGAAACCTAAGCCCACCCCCTATTTTGACGCTGCCTTGTATTATCGCGTACGTCGTGAACAGAGTCATGCATCCCGCTATACCGTTTTCCCAGTGCCTTCGTGGAGGACCGTTCCAGTCTTTGCAGCTGCGGCGGTTCTGCTCGTTTTTCTCGGCGCTCAGCTGCAGAAAGCGGCTATGGACAAACAAATACGCGAGCTGGCGGCGCTCAACGATTTGCTGCGACAAAATGCCGAGGCTTCCGCACATTTCGTCGTTACGCAAATTGATACCACGGCTAATCGCATCAAGGTCATCAAATACGTCAACACCCGACCTGCAGGCGTTGAATGGGTTAATTATCCTGCTCAAGCGAGCCGCAGAACGCTCATTGATCGTGACGCCGACGGCTATCCTGACCTGCGGCGGGCACCCAGACCTGCGACCGGCCTTTTCTCTCCCCCGTCCTCTGAGTTGAACGGAGCGCGCGTTATTCAGGCAAGCCAGTATCAGTTCTAATTCGACGCGAATATGAGACGTAGATCTTTATTGGTTTTCATTCTTTTCCTATCACCCTCACCGCTGCTTTTCGGCTTTGGCAAGTCTTCGGCAGACGAAACCGTAAAGCGGCACATCAACCGTTTAATTCGGATTGTGCAAAATGCCGTAGTTCCGATCTATGTCGAGTTGGAAGCGGGGCAAAACGATCAAGTGGAATTTGCCAATTTCGGCTACGGCGTCAAGTTGGAGAACAATGTTATACTTGCACCGCTGACTCTATTCAGCGGCAGCAAAACTATTTTTGTACAAGACGGCACGAGCAAGAGGATCTCAGCTAAACTAATCGGCTGGGATAGCAGCAAGAGCATTGCAATATTGGCCTGCGATTCTTTGTCTTTCAATGCTGCGCTGACCATGCGTGACGCGCAAGATACTGTCGAGCCTCAGGAGCCCCTCCTTATCCTCATTCCCTTTCCAGGTCAAAATCCTTCAGTAGCCATCGGCACCCTGCACCAAGCGGAAGGCGAACGCCTGATCGTCTCGGGTTTTCCTTCTTTGGGAATCGAAAGCGGCGCTCTCGTCGATTTCAACGGCAAATTTGTCGGGTGGATTTTTACACGCCAAGTTCTCTCTTTCGAAGGTTCTGAAGAAGAAGCATTTGTTGCTTATTCGGCTCAGTCCCTGCGGCCGACCATTGACCAGGCGATTCGTCACGCTTCCAGACCCAAAGGATATCTCGGTGTTGTGGTAGTGGATTGGCCGAGTCAATTGGGCGGCGCGCACATTCGTCAGGTCAGTCTCGGCAGCCCGGCAGCGCTTTCGGGACTGCAGGTTGGCGACATCATTCTCAGCATCAACAATCGTAAAGTTGCCAACGCTTATGATTTGTACCGCGAAATGCAAATGTACGCCGCCGGCGACACCATCGATCTGCGTATTTTGCGTGCTTATGATATCGTTTCGTTTTCCGTCATTTTGGATTCCCTCAAAGGTACGGCTTTAAACGCAACTTACCTGCCGGTCAGCAGCTTCAGAGAGTTTTCCGGCCGCAATCCGCAATTGATTCAAGAACGCATCCGTCAACTCGAAAACGAAATCTCACGTCTCCGTCGCTTCCTCAGATAACCTCACCGCCGGAAAATCCGTTTGACTTTTTTCTAATTTTTCATTAGTTTAAAAAGCTTTTGAACCAATACATGAGGGTTACAATGGGCAAGGACAAATCTTTCAGCGCTAAATTGGCCAAAGCGGCCGGAACCAATATTCCACATTGCAAAGTCTGCGGCGAAGCTTTTCGCTTTACGAAAATCATCGAAACCAAAAAGGACCCCGACAGCGGACACTTTGGTTTTCGTGAAACGATTGTTTCAGTCTGCAAGTGCAACGCCCAGGAAGTGAATGCTTGAGCGGCCTGCCTAAGCAAATTATTTTGGCCACTCGCAACCGCGACAAAGTTTTAGAGATTAAAGCGCTTTTGCGCGATTTACCGATCGAAATTCGTTCTTTGGCAGACCTTTCCGAGCTGGAAATAGAAGAGGATCAGGACACCATCCAGGGCAATGCGGAAAAAAAAGCCCGCAGGCTCTTCGAATCCTTTCATATTCCCTCGCTGGCCGACGATACCGGCTTGGAAGTAGATGCTTTGGGAGGCGCGCCGGGGGTCTATTCAGCAAGATATGCCGGTGATAAAGCCTCTTATGAAGAAAATGTCGACAAACTTCTTAAAGAATTATCGGGCGTGCCCCTCGAACAGCGAACCGCTCGTTTCCGCACGGTGATGGCGTTTGCTTACGAGGGCGGCATTCTGTTCAGTGAAGGTGTCTGCGAAGGATTGATCCTCTTTGAACGGCGCGGCAACGGCGGTTTTGGGTATGATCCAGTTTTTTATTATCCGCCGCTCCAGAAAACTTTTGCCGAGCTGACGCTGGAAGAGAAAAACAGCGTCAGCCACCGCAGCATTGCCCTCCAAAATATGAAAATGCTGTTGAATCGTCTGTACGGGGCGTAGCGCAGTCCGGTTAGCGCGTCTGCTTTGGGAGCAGAAAGTCGAGAGTTCAAATCTCTCCGCCCCGACTTTTCCTCAATTGGGCGCCGGATGATAGGCGCCTTCGCTTTTTTTACCCTGCTTATCCCTCAGCTGCGGATCCAGCTGCGCATCGAGCTTACGACGATTGTCGTACGCGGTTTTTGCCAGCTTTTGTGATGAAAGGCGAATCGGCCCGCAAGCCCAAGTCGGTCGGTTGAATGTTTGTGTAAAGGTATCGTAGAATCTGGGTGACTTTTGCGGCAGGATAAAGGGCTTGTGCACCTTGCCGGCGGCAAAATAGCTTAAATAGACGTGCGAATAAACGTTGTCGCGACGTTTGCTGCTGAAAAGAATCCATCGACCATTGCTCGACCAGGAAGGATAGGTGTCTGCAAAATCACTGCTGCTAAAGGCAGCTTTTTCATGCCTTCCCGTCTGTAAATCCAAAAGATATATATCGCTGCTCGGCTTGTAGATCGGGAAATGGCCGTCGCTCGCCAGACAAAAGAGCAGATAGCGGCCGTCCGGGGAAACGGCCGGTTCCGTAATGCTTCCTCCTAATTCATTGCCCGCTAAAATCAGCTCTGCTTCTCCCCAACCGGTTTCGGAATTATAGAGGATTTTCATTAGGTCATAACGAACCCGCTCATAATGCAGTCCGCCCTGATCCACAAAGGTTTCGAACGACGGGCATCTGCAAAAGTAGAGCGTTTTTCCATCCGGCGACCAGGCGGGAAAAGTCTCCATCCAATGCGGATCGCTTAACGCTGCCGGTGCACTGATCAGGTTTTTTTCCACATCATAGAGAACGATGTCGGACCCGCGGTCAAGGACGTCGCGCGGCTCTCCTGAGGCATGGAAGAACATTTCGAGTTGATTGACGGAAAACGCGATCTGTCGGCCGTCCGGCGACCAGGCGGGATAGGCGCCCGCCCGATTAAAGCTCGTTGCCGTATTGACTTTTTTCACCTTTTCCCCTACGGCGATGAGCGTCCCTCCAACACGATTGCCGCGGATATGCAGCATGAATCGGGACGGATCATAGCCGCAAAAATGATGGCAATTGAGGCATTGCCCGCCGATCAGGCGATTGTGCAGGACCCTGTTTTCTGAAAAGTCGGAAATGCGGCGCTGATAGATGCCCATCTCCCTCCACAACAAATGCGCCGGGTGGATGAGACGGTAGACGATATAATCATCGGCCGTCTCTTGGGCGACGATTATATTGAACGGTTCAAACTTTTGCCACTGCGTTTTGACCCGGCCGTACAAGGTGACCTTTAGGGTCTCCCCTTGCGATTGCCGCAACAGGTGCCGCCACTTTTTTAAATCAAAGAAGACTTTACGGTTGCCGGCGCGGCAATCCAGTGAATTGCCGGACGTGGAGCGGATTTGCACCCAAAAATCGTCGCCGGTCTCGAGTATGCAGAAATTGAGCGGCGCAATGTTGGGCGGAACGATTACATCAGTGTAATCAGGGTCAATCACAGGATGTCGACCGAGTGAGGAATCAGCCTTTGGCGGATGCATCGGGCCGCAAGCCGATAGCAGGATTAACATGGAAAAAAGAGCAAGTGCTGCGAGCTTTTTCACTTTTCGGCTCCTTTATCCAGATACAGAAAATAGAACCAAAATGTCCTGCCGTACTTGCCCAACTCTTTGTAAGCGCTCCGCTTGTCATTGCCATGGAGCTGCAGAATGCGGATAAAATCCGCAAAAGCCTCAAGTGTACTCCGCCGAACGGCGATCTCACGCTGCTCGGCGGTGGTCGGCAAACCGCTGTTCAGGTAAAGGATGACCGCTTCTTCGAAATTGCGCGGTAATTCGGCGTTCAACTGCAAATAGGCAGGCAGATCGGTCATAAAAGCATCCAAGCGCCCGGCCAACAGCTCGTAGGCAAGCAGGTACTCGAGCGCTGCGCGATTGGGCTGCGTGCGGGCAATCTCTTTTAATTCAGCCGATGCAAATCCCGGCCGCATGAGAAAATCGGCTTTTTCTGCGAACAAGGAAAGACGAAGGAGTTCCGCATCTTTTTGGAGCGAGCGCTGTTGACATATTTCCTGATATCGCTTTAACCAGGGCCTCATTTTTCCGGTTTTTTCAAGACGCGAAAGATACTTTCCTGCCGCCGAGAACTCTTTTTTGGCCAGGTGCAGGAATGCAAGTCGCCGGAGCACGCGAGGCGTCTCTCCTTCCACTGCCCACGCTTCGTAAGCCTTGTGAAGAGCACCATTGACATGGCCCAGATCAATGAGCAGATCGCAATAGTCTAGCGGATACTCTAAAGCCGTTCGATCGGAGCGATAGAGGCCGTCGGGTCCTTCAAGCGGTCGTTCGAACAAACGTTCCCCCAGCTGCCCAGTAAAATAAAGGCCGCGGTAGCGATGCAAAATAACGAGTCGATGATTGACATCCGGGCGTCTGTCCGTCAGTTGAATCAGAGGCGCCCACTGACGGTTCTCAGCAAATAATTCAACTTGGAGAACGGTCTTTACTTTGGAATCAAAAAGATAAAACCAACTTGCGAGGGCGATCAAAAGCCCCAGCAAAGGCAGAACCGGCGGCGACAAACGGAATCGCTCGGCATGGCATTTCGAGACGGCGAGTGGAACGATAAAAAGAATGATGCAGGCAATCAAAAATACTTTTTGCTTTTCAGTGACTGGTTCAGGTACAAGTCCGAAAAAGAGCGATTGCGGATTTTGGGGAATCATTCGACTGATGAGAAAAGGCGTAACGGCTGCGGCCGCAAAAAAGGCGACAAGAGTCGGCAATCTTTTCGTGCGCAGGTTTTCACGATCCGCAAGCTGCAGAAACGGCAACAGCAACGCAATCGCTTGGACAAGGTAGTAGAGAAAAGCAACCAAAACTAAAAAAAAGAGTGCCCGCTGATATTCTTTCCAGGAACGGCTGATATGGCTGAAGACGACAGCCGTGCATAGAACAAGCAAAAGCGCCAGGACGTATCGTATAGGAAAGAAATATTCTCCAGTTAGAACCGCAAGAGGCGCCGCGACGAGCCATTCGCCGTTCCAATGAACCTGCCGGCTGAACATGCCGTAAAGTCTACGAACGATAAAAGCAAAGGCGACAATGACGCATGTCAGAAGCAAAGCTCCGAATACGGCAGAGGTGAAAAACTGCCCGATAAATTTTGCCAACCAATCGACAAGCCCGCCCGGGCGATCAAGATGCGAGGCGAAAAAGTCCCAATCGTAGAAAAAGACCGGCTGTTGGGCGACGTAAATTAAACGAGGGTCGACAATCAGTAAAAAATAAAAAAACAATACGGTGGCTATGCCGCTATACAGCAGGTAAGCGTACGCTGCATTTTTACTTTCAAGCATCGCACGGTTCATAGATTGCCTTTAACGAACCAGAGTAAATTTGCGAATTTCAATATAATCATCGGCTTGCAGCCGATAAAAGTAGACACCGGACGAAAAGCTGTCTCCGCGCCAGAGAATCGAATGGCGGCCGGTATCCAGGAATTCATCGAGCAATGAACTAATCAGCTGTCCGCGTAGATTATACACCTGCAGTTTCACCCGTGAAGGGCACGGCAAATCGAAAGGAATCGTCGTCTGGGCATTAAAGGGATTGGGATAATTTTGGTAAAGCCGATATTCGCGGACGGCCATTTCTTGAGCTTCCACGCTCGCGGCGATAAAGTCATCGCGGTTTGGTGTGCCGTGGAGGACGCTCGAGGCAATCCAGTTGCGTCCGTCGTTGCTGTCCTGCCAAGGTTCTAAATCGCGAGACGTCAGGCTATAGCCGCCGCCGTCCGCCGAGCGCGGCCAAGGCCAACGATCATCATATCGCACAGTAAAAAGCGTGTCTTCGCCGGCGGTAAAGACCAAAGTTTCGCCGCCGTTATCCAGTCTGCCGACAAAAACGCCGTGAGGATAAAAGCCGTAGCGGGAAAAGAAAGCGGCGGAATCGGCTGCTAAAACGACAAAGCTCTTGCCAGGCAGGCGGAATCCTTCCTGAAAGCGATACACAATGCCGCGCGCAAACCCGCAACCGCTTAGATTCAATTCTTCTTCGCCAATATTTTTGAGCTCAATAAATTCGTACAAATCATCATCGTTCGCTTCGGCCCTAGAAGGGAGCGGGTGATAATGAATTTCTGTGACCTTGAGGTTTTCGAGTCCCTTTAGCACCGCAAAGACTGTTTCCGTCAGCGGACTCCATTGGCCGCTATACGCCCGCACTTTGAGATGCGTGGTGTGTTCAATAACCAGAGGGCGTTCATAGCGCACGGCGGTCGGAGACAAAGCTTCGCGGCTGACGGCGCGGCCGATGAGGAGTTCGGCTGAAAAGAGAAAATCCGAGCTGTTTGCTGACGCATTCAAAGCGTGCACGGCGAGGAAATTGTCGCCGTCGGTCAGCCGATTCAATGAGTTCGATATGTCAAACATCTCCCACCCGGTGCTCTCGTGCAGACCGGCAGCCTGAGCGTCCCAAGTTATCGTTTCCGGGGCCAAAGCGTCGGCGCAGCGCCAACCGTTCAAATAGGCTGCAAAACCGTCGTCGTACATTACTTTGAGTTGGAGAATGTTAAAGTCTTGTAGCTCTGCCTTGTTCACGCGGAATGGAATGCGTATGTAGCAGGAAGTCTGCCTATTGTACATTCGGCTGCCGACGTCGATATGGATATAAGGCTCATAACCGGTGTCGCGTTCATAGCCGACCCCTCCCCTGCCGTGCAGCCAGCTCGAAAAATCCATGGTGACCGGCCTGCGCCAATTAAAGTCCATCTTTTGTTCCGGCACCAAGACATATTTTTCCGCGTTCTCATTAAAAAGCGTCCTCAATTCCCCGTGCAAAAGTCCTATTTGATAGGGGTCGCTGCCGTCAGTTGTGTAATAAATCTCTCCCGGCGAAGAAATTTGTACTGTGAACCCTTTGGGAACGATGCCGCTTTTGGCGTTCAGCCGTGGTGCAGAAAGGTCATTTATCCATCCTTTGGTCTTAAATTGATTGAGCACGACGGCGGTGCGATTCGGAAAGAATTCGTTCAAAATTCGATTGACTGCCGGCAGCCAGGCATTGTCCTTTGTAAAAGGAACGTTGCGTTTCGAGTCGCCCCAGCGGGCTGACTCGGCAATGATCGCCTTGTCGATTTGCGCCTTTCGCTGCAAAAGGCGTTCGGCGCAACGATGGGGCGTCAGGGCACCGTCGCCGGTAAAGTGCAGGGCAACGCGATCGGCAAAGCGTGCGCGATAAGCCGGATGCTCCATCAGGCGTTGGTGTAGATAGTGCGGATTTGATTTATCAAAGCTGCTGCCGGCCGGATAGGGTCCCGTGCGGTTTTCGTTTACATTCAGCAGCGTATGCTCGGCGTCATGCTGAAAAAAGACGAACCCGCGGCGATCGACGCGGCTGCGTACGGCAAAAAAGTTGTTGGGGCTGGTGTTGTTCAAAAAATTGCTGACCGGCGCATCCAGATTGCCGGTGTAAAAAGTGATCAGCATATAGTCGATCAGGTTATCGATATCCAACAACACCGGTAAAGCCTGATTGGGTGTGCCGTCCGGATTTTTGCCTTGAATCAAATAATAGGCCGAATCAGATCGAAAGCCGTTGCGTGCGATTTCCCACAGCGTTCGCCAGGCGTCGAGGGTCCCGTCGGTGGCTTCGATGATATACCCTTGATCAGCCGCCACCTTGATGACATCATAGTCTTCCGGCGCGCCGCCCAAATAGCCCGCGGCAAACGACGCCTCGGAGCGCTCCTGAGTTTGATACAGCCCCCAGTAGGTGCCGTTGATGTACAGATGGTAATATCGGCTGCGTGTATAAGGGTGGCCCATGTCGCGCTGGCAATCGCGCGAAAAAACATCACGAAGCAGGGTGTTTTGATCCGAACCGTCAAACGCCCAGGAATAGTTTTGGCTGGTGCGCAGATCGACCGCATCGAATTCGTCTACTCCCTCATCGCCGAACAACGGATACTTTAACTTGCCTTGGCCGTATTCTCGGCGGAAGAAAAAGCGAAAGGCGTGCTTCGGGTTTTGATTGCTGCGACTGTACCCGCCGCGGATGCGCACGCCGGCATCAATTTGAAATCCGGGTTCGCCGTTCGGTAAAATAAGCTCCAACGAGCACGGTCTTTCCCAATCCGGTCCGTGATTGCCGGCATTTACATAAATCCCGCGCTTCGCGTCAAAAAGATCGCGCAGGTCCATGACCATGGAAATCGACGGGATGTCCAAAAATGCCGGAACAATTTGATCGCGATAGAGGCGGTGATTATAAACATCCGGATCGAGGCCGTAATGGATGAACTGTTGATCGCCGCTGAAGCGTTGCGGCGGCCAACCGGGGCCTGGACGCCTGCCGTCGGGAGAAAGTTCGACGATACGGTGGACAAACAGGAAAGTGTGGGTTTCGATTCGACTGACGGGCTTGCCGTTCTGCAGCGCCACCGCCCTTACGCAGACTCCCGGAGCCAAATCATGCAGCAGCGTATCGGCAGGGTCGATTGCGATCTCTGCGGGCGAAGCAGCCGATTGGGCCGAAGGCGAATTAATCGGATTAGTTCCATCGAAGCAATATCGGATCAGGGCAGTGGGAACATCCGCAACGATCGTCAAGGTAAAATTGTCGCGATAGATACCCCGTGTATGCGAAAAATGCAGAGCAACCGGGTATTCGTTCGTCTGACCTTGAGCCCGGTCATGAAACAAAAGAAGGGGAATAAGAAAGATGGTCAAATTTGCATGACGGCGCATTTATTACCGGCTCCTTTTGCTCAGTCTTCCTCCCCCGTTTTTGATTCGTTATTCCCTGTAGTCATTGATAGGCGTAACTGTTGGAGATCTTTGAATTCCTTGCTTGCCGGAATCAGCCGGCTCAGCTCTTTGAGCCATCGATCGCCGGAAGGGATGTCGCCGAGATTGTAATAGCCGCGGCAGGCGTTATAGATCGCTTGTGCATCATGCGGATTACGTTTGAGAGATTCTTCCAGAAAATTGAGTCCCCGCCGCGTTTCGCCCGTAACCAACAGAATTTGTCCAATCCATTTATAAACGTAGGCCGAGTCCTGATAATGCAAGGCGTCGAACAAGACGGCAAGAGCCAACGAATAAGCTTTTTGTTGGACAAGCAGATCGATCATCGGCTCATAAAAAAGATCAAGGTAAGGAACGATAAAAGTCAAGGCGCGATATTCGCGGAAGGCTTTGTCGTATTGACCGGCGTCTTGGAACTCTTTGGCGAGAATCAGATGCGCCTGCTCGAGCGTAAGATCGTTCCCCTGGAGAACTCGAACGATCAGCTCTTCTTCTCTTGTCTTGGGCTTGAATTCGGCAAAAAAGCGGTTCGGCTGCTCGATCGGCCGAAACGGCCAGCCGCTTTTTAGATGAGCGATCGTCAGCGCGGCATAGACGCTGTCCAGCGGCGTGCAGCCCCAATTTTTCCGGTACCAGGCCGGCGAGTGCAGCGGCTTCGAAGGAGTATCGAGCAGTTGTCGGCGAAAAATTTCCTGCAAAAACGCCTCGGCCATTAAAAAATAGCCGTCAATATTGGGGTGGAGGTGTTCCGTGATCAGCGTCGCCCCGATTAATCCGTGCGGCGAATGCGCGGCAAAGATTTTTTTCATCGGCACGATCGGCACGCGATGCCGATCAGCCAGCCGGTGGAGGATGGCATTGAACTCTTCCGGCGCACGAAAACGCAGGGCATCCAAGTCTTTGGCGCGCTCGTAAAGGGAAGCCGCTTGAGCGTATTCACCGCGCTGCTCCGCCTCCTGCGCCTGAAGATAGACCTCGGCGGCGCATTCTTCGCTCCCGGAAACCGATAAAAAAGGCGGCTGGTCGCGAAGATTGCTCACCAATTCGCTGAGAATAACGGGAACGCCGGATTTTTCGGCCTTGCGTAGGATTGCCTCCATATTGCGCTCGAATTGAACGCAGCCTGCAAGGTAGCGCCGACTGCCCAACGGAATTTCCGGCTCTTTTACGATGCGCGACATGACGGTTTCGAAGGAGGCCTCTGAATTGTTTGCAACTGCCGTCCTTCGCAGACGATGGATACCTTTGCGGATCAGTCGATAAAGACGCAATCGCCTTAGTTTAAGAGAGGCTGTCTTGAGCACGCGGCTGTCGCCGAAAGATTCGACGGAAGCCGCGCCGAGAGCGCCGTAATACTCATTATGGCCTGCGTAGATCAGGAGCAAATCCGGTTTTTGGCGCAGGATTTCTTCCATAAAGTCAAGCAGCGCATAGCTGTTGATCGCCGTCATGGCGGTATTGACGACTTCGATCTTTCGTTCCGGATAGGCATCCTGCAGTCGACGATGGAGAATGCGGGGAAAGGTAATGTTGTTGCCGTACGGAAAGCCGGCAGTGGTGGAACCTCCGAGCACGAAAATACGAAAAGCGCCCGCCGGCTTTTTTTTGAGAAACAAATCTTTTCGCGGCGTCGGTAAAAAGTCGAGGCGGCTAAAATACCTTTGCCCGATTTGCGGGTTGATGCCGTAATAGGGCGACGACTTGTACGGAAGTGTGATGAAAAGATTATCGTCAAGCTGAGGGATGAAAAAGAGAAGGCCTTCGAGCAGAGCGATCAGCAGTGCGGGTAAGGCAAAAATTGCGGCTGTAAATAAGTAGCGTTTAAAATTGGTGTTACCGAGGGATATTTTCTTTGTCGACAATTTTAACTGCAAGAGTAGCCGCTCTCTCTATGCTGTATTATTAACATCTTTTACGCTAAAGTCGCGATGATTTGTTTAACGGTGTTAGGTTTTCGTCAAGATTTACCTTTGGGGTTTTTAACGAAAAACTCAATCTTTCGTATCGTTAACCTTTTTGAAATATTTATATGCGTTTAATTTATTCATTAAAATAGCTGATGGGGGCGGAAAAATCAATTACTTTTTAAGAACGAGAATTGGGATTTTTCGCTTTGAGAATTAACTTGTTACAGTTAGCAGGTTTTTGGGCGAGTGTCAACAAGATTTCGAATAAAAAAATAAAGCCGGCCGAGGAGGGACTCGACCGGCTTGTAGAGGTTTACTTGATCAGCATCATCTTCTTGGTCAAGATCTGGGAACCGTTGTTGATACGGTAGAGATAAATGCCGTTGGGCAGCTCGCCGGCATTAAAGACAACCGAATAGCTCCCCGGAGCCTTCATCTCATTGACGAGCGTGGCCACTTCGGTTCCGCGCAGATCATAGACCTTTACCGTCACCCACGCCTGCTGCGGCAACGAGTACTCGATAGTGGTCGAGGGATTGAACGGGTTGGGATAGTTCTGTTTAAGCTCGTACTTGACCGGTTTGAGCAGTTCCGCAACTTTGGTCCCGGTGGGACGATAGTCAATGCTGTTGGTATCGATGCCGGTGATGCTGTTCATGGTCGACATGTTGAACTTGTGATCTTCCAAGAACGTCATCGTACCGTGATAATTTACATTATTCCAAACAGCATCCCGCATATGCGAAGCCCATTCGATCGAGCCGTAGCGGCCGCCGGTGCCGTCGTTTTCATGGTTCATGATTGCCATGCCGAAGATATTGCCGACACCCGGCTGAACGGGACCGCGATTGTCCTGCGAGTAATAGATATGCTCCCAAGGTAGGCGGCCTTCGACGTTGTAGCCCAATGGAGTCTCCTTACGGGCATAATCTTCACCGGGCACATATCGAAAGCCGGCGATGTTCGAATTGCCTTCGGGATACATATTGTCGACACCCGAAAGCGGTCCGGTCGCCTCGGTGCTGTCGAAAGCCGTCAAGCGGATTGCAAAGACGCCGCTGCCGGATTTCGGCGGGCCCATCAAGGGATCCGGATCGAATTTGATCTCCAAGCAGTCGTTCGCCCAGTTCGTACCGTTGTCGCAAACGACATAATCGTCCCATACTTCTTCGTAGAAATAAAAGTAGGTGTCATCCCAAGCGCACCAAAAATTAGCGGACAGGTCGTATTCATCGTCGTGCTGCCCCCAGCCGCTGTTGTCGTTGTTTGCCGTATACGGAATATGGATCCAGCCGTTCTCCGGTCCCGTAAGAGTATTGTACCATTCATCCCGCTCCGCATCGATCTTGATGCTGAAATCAACGGCATACAGTCCGCTGCCGATAATCAAAAGCAGACTAAGTAGTAGAATTTTTTTCATGTTACATCTCCTCTGCGCCAATTCCCAAATGCTCCAGTGATCAAAATTTTTTCTGTCGCTCTCGAAATTGCCGGAGCTTTTTCTAAGGAAATTTTCGCGGCATGTTCATCGCCTCTTCCTCCTCTCTTTTGTTGTTTTATCCCCCCTATTCCCTAAACCGACCGAAGCAAAATTAACAATTATATAGTAAAAATCAACCTCTTTTTTACATCATGTTATATTCCTCTGACATTGCCTAATCTTTAACGGGTTGCCTGCGGTTTCGCCTATTTCGCATATTGAGGAAGCATTATGTTGACATTCGCACTTTTCTGCGAAAGGCTTTTCAATACAAGGAAATCAATCCATACAGTCAGGGGCACGCTTCCTGTATACAACTTGGGGAAATTGATTTTCAGGTGTGTCATGTTGAAAGCAAAGCCTGCGCGGGGCGGCGCCTTGAGCATTTAAATTGCGGAACTGCCGCCCCACCTCGCGGGCGAGTGCAAATTCTTCGGAAATTCTTCAGCTTATCTAATTTTCTATTGAGAGAAAAGATAAATGAAGCAAAGCGGCAGGGTTCTCACTTGCCTGGTTTATATACCTGCCTTCGACCTGCCGCTTTTTGGATATTGTGGAGCGATAATCCCCAGAACCCCTCGCTAATAGGGTGCTTTATATTAAAACTACTATAGCGATCATGCAATGACAGCGGGCTATCTCAAACTGTGCGTTTTTAGAGCATAAGCAACAGCGGCGTTTAACGCATTATTTACCGGCTGGTTGTCTTGGGAAGTAGTTTGATTATTTCCCAGCCTTTATCTCGTCCCAAACGCGCGTATATTTCTGATTTTCAATGCCGAGATCGCGGATAACTTCGAAACGTGAAACGATTTCTGCAGGCGGAAAGAGAATCGGATCACTGCGGAGTTCTTCCGGCAAAAGCTCATAGGCAGGCTTATTCGGGAACAGATAAGAGGTAAAGCGAATATTCGCTGCGGCAACTTCCGGGCGCAGCATAAAATTGATGAATTTGTGCGCCAGATCGGGATTCGGAGCGCTCTTGGGGATGACCATCTCGTCCATGGAGACCGAACCGCCTTCTTTCGGCAGCATGAAAACAATATTTTCATTCTCTTGGGAAACCTGCAGGATATCTCCGCTGTAGCCGTGTACAAGATAAAACTCTTCGGAAACAAGGCCGGTTTTATATTGCTCATTTTCGAATTTGGCAATATTCTTTTTCCACTGCAGCACCAAATCTTTTGCCTGCGCAAGCTGGCGTTCGTCCGTCGTGTTTAGGCTGTACCCCAAGGCCTTGAGTGCAGCGCCGATGGTCTCCCGCATATCGTTCAGCAGCGTCATACGACCGGCTAAATCGCTGCGCTCAAATACGCGCCAGCTCGGCTCCTTTATTTCGACTTTATCTTTCAAATAGGCAATGCCGGTAAAGGTCACCGCCCACGGCACGCTGTAGGTCATCGCCGGATCGAGCATGATATCGACATAAGACGAATCGACGTTCTTTAGGTTGGAAATTTTGTTGTGATCGAGCGGCATCAGCATGTCCTGCTGAATCATAATGTTGACCATATAACTGGACGGAACGATCACGTCATAACCGACTGCGCCCGCCTTGAGCTTGGCGTACATCGACTCGTTCGAGTCAAAGGTGTCTTCGATGACCCGGCAGTCATATTCTTCTTCGAATTGGGCGATCATTTCCGGATCCACATAATCAGCCCAATTGTAGAAATGCAGCACCGGTTTCTTTTCGGCACAACTCAGAACCAATGCGGCTAGTATTATAAGAGAAATCAACTGTTTCATGATTTTTTCTCCTCCAATAGTCGTTGCGAAATCAAAATGAGAGAAAAGGTAAAGATCAGCATCAGTGTCGACAAGGCGTTGATGATGGCCGGTGAGCCGTGCTTGATCATGCTGTAAATGCGGATCGGCAGGGTTGTGGAGCCGGCACCGGCGACGAAAAAGGAAATGACAAAATCATCGATGGAGAGCGTAAAAGCCAGCAATCCGCCGGCGGCGATGCCGGGGGCGAGCAGCGGCAGCATGACGCGACGGGCAGCCTGCCAGGCATCGGCGCCCAAATCCTGCGCCGCTTCGATCATCTGATAGTCGAAATCCTGCAGCCGCGAAAGTACAACCATCGCGACATAGCTGATGCAGAACGTTACATGTGCCAAAAAAATGGTCACGAGCCCCAATTTTACCCCCAACGCGATAAAAAACAGCAGCAGACTCATGCCCATCAGGATGTCGGGAAAGACCAAAGGCGTATAGATTAGGGTTAGGTGTAGCCGCTGCAGTCGCGTATGATAGCGGTGCAGAGCCAGAGCGGCAAGCGTGCCCAAAACCATGGAAACGAGCGTGGCCGAAACGGCGACGATGAGCGTATTCTGCAGCGCCCGCCAGATTTCATCATGATGAAAGAGCTGCACGTACCATTTAAAGGTAAAGCCCTTCCAATTGCCGCCGAAACGGGCAGCGTTAAAAGAGTTCAAAACCAAAATCAAGATCGGCAGGTAAAAAAAGACCAGGACGCCGATGGTGACCACGAGCGGAAAGCGGCTGCGCCTCATACACCCTCCGTAAAGATCGAGACACGCCGTTTCTGACGTTGCTGTTGTATGAGTACCCCGATCATGGGTGCGAGGACCGCGAGGGTCAAGAGTGCGGACAGCCAGGCGGCATGCGGCAGGTTGCGGTCCACAAACGTTCGCTGGGCGATTTTATTGCCGATCATTTCACTGTTCGGGCCGCCGACGAGGTCAGGAATGACGTATGCGCCCAAGGCCGGGATAAACACCATCAGCACGGCGGTAAGGATGCCCTGACGAATTCCAGGGATAAAGATCGCGAAAAAGGCCTGCAGCGAACGAGCGCCGAGGTCGCGCGCGGCTTCCAGCAGACGAAAATCGAATTTTTCTGCAGCCGCATAGATCGGCAATATGGCAAAAGGCAGCGACGTGTAAACCATGACCAGCAGAACGGCGGAAGGGCGATAGAGCAAAGAAGCGTCCCTTTCTAAAAGATGTAAGGCGACGAGCACCCGCTTCAGCAACCCTTCGGGGTGAAAAAGCACCTTCCAGGCAAAGATGCGAATGAGAAAGTTGGTCCAAAACGGAACGATGACAAGCAGGAGAAGCACCTGTCTGAGGCGATCATGCGCTCTGGCGATCGTGTAACCCGTCGGAACGGCGAGGAAGATGCAAATAATGGTGGTCACGACGCTGATCCAGATCGTGCGCCAGATGACGCCGGGGTAATTCAGAGCGTGCCAGTTGCGTACCGTTTCGAGCGTCCAACCGGAGCCGACGCCGCCAGCCGGGTCCGCGGGCTTGAAGGCAATGGCAAAAACGATCAGCGTCGGGATGAAGAAGAGGACGCTCAGCCAAAGCAACGAGGGCAGCGTCAGCAGCCACTCCATGCGTCGTGAACGCATCGACGTCATTCTTTGGCTCCCTTTTCAGAAGAATCATCTTCTTCCGGCAAAGAATCGATGTCTTCGCCGACCTCTTCCGGCGGCAGCAGCATCAGATCCTCGTCCTCCTCGCGATACCGCTCGAGCATATAGCCGTCATCCGCCGACCAGGAAATCCAGACCTCTTCCTTCCAACGGATCGGCTTTTCATCCAATAAAAAGCGGCTGTGCTGCTGAAAAATTTCCAGTCGATAGTCGCCGACGCGCACCCAATAGCGCGTATGCGCACCGAGGTAGATAATGTCGTCGACCACGGCTTTCAGACGGTTGAGGTGGTTGCCGCTGTTGGGCGCCTCGCGGGAGATGCGGAATTTTTCCGGGCGCACGCTGAGGTACACGAGATCGCCGGGCTTCATCTTTTTATCGTTAAAGCAAACCACATCGCCCAAGCCGTCGATCGACAACAGACTGTAATCGGGCTCCAAAACCTCCTTTACGCTGCCTTCAAAGAAATTGGTATCGCCGATAAAAGCGGCGACAAAACTGCTGCGCGGCGCCTCATAGATTTCAGCGGGCGTGCCGATCTGCTCGATGCAGCCCTCATTCATGACCGCAATGCGGTCACTAAGGCTCATGGCCTCGGATTGATCGTGCGTGACATAGAGAAACGTAATGCCGACCTCATCGTGAATGAGATCGAGTTCCATCAGCATATGCTGGCGCAGCTTGAGGTCGAGAGCGGCCAGCGGTTCATCGAGAAGCAGCACCTGCGGCTTGTTGATGAGCGCGCGGGCAATGGCAACGCGCTGCTTCTGGCCGCCGCTGATTTGGCTCGGCTTCTTATACGCCTGATCTTCCATTTGGATCAGTGCCAAGAGCTTCTCGACTTCCTGTTCGATCTGCTTTTTCGGCAGGCGCTTGATCTTGAGGCCGAACGCAATGTTCTCCCACACCGTCAGATGCGGAAAGAGAGCATAGTTTTGAAAAATGGTATTGACTTGACGTTTGTTGGGCGGGAGATCGGTAATGTCTTTGCCGTCGAGGTAAATGCGGCCTTTGTCGGGTCGTTCAAAGCCTGCCAACAATCGCAGGAGCGTCGTTTTGCCGCATCCGCTCGGCCCCAACAAGGCGTAAAATTCGCCCTTTTTGATGTCGAGAGTTACATTGTTGACCGCCACCAAAGAACCGAACCGCTTCGTCACCCCCTCGATCTGCAGAAACTCCAATGACGTTTCCCTCCTATCGGTTTAAAGAGGAAATGAAAAGCGCCGTCGGCCAAACAGAAATGCCCTGCAGCATTCTTGGGGCGTTCAATGCCGCAGAGCATCTCCAACAAAGCCATGCTTATCCGACAGAATTTCGCATGGCTAAATATACAAATTTCCAATCAGCTTGGCAATAAGCAGTCCAGAAGGTGTGCTTCTATTTTTTTCCTGGACGCGCAAAATTTCGCGCCGCATCGTCGAGCAGCAGGACCCAATCGTTGCCGCGTTTTTCATCAGAAGGCGGGTCAAAGGTCATTCGAGAATTTTTTTCAAATTTTCCGATGTAAATGCTTTTTCCAATGGCCGGGCTATACCACCAGCCCACAACTTGAGAGCCTTTCATCGGCTCGAGATCGAGCGTAAAGGTGCTGCCGTACGGCGTATAGACGACGAGAAAGCTGCCGTCCCTGGCCAACGCGGCGCGGCAAATCTTTTCAGGCTCGCTCGGCGCGTCGAGCAGCAGGTGCGAGGCAGGCTGCAAAAGCTGCCATGGCCGCGATTCAAAAAAGGCGCGCATGTAACCTGCTTGAAAGGCACCGGGATAGTCCAGCGCCTGGGTCCAGGGTGTGCGCGCCTGCGAGATAGGGCTGCGGCCGGGCAGCCACATCTGCCAGATGTTGTGATTGCCGTAGGTATGTCCGCAGGCGCCTTCAAGCATCGACCAGTAGCCGGCGCGGCGGCTGTCGAACTCGTCGAACCAGCCGTTATCTTTGTTCCAACCGACTGGATGATCTTCATAGTTGGGTTCGCCGTCCAAAACCGGTTTCGTCGGTTCGAGCCGATAGTCGTGAGCGGTCTTTAAATAATTGGGATTGTTCCACTCGCCGTGGCCGGACTGGAACATGTTGAAATCGAGCCATTCTTCGCTATGAAACCATTCTGAAGATGAATAGCCGCCCATGGGATGCAGGGTGATGAGTTGTGTGCCGGCGCAGCCTTCCTTAATGCCGCGGGCCATGGCACGTATGATCTCTTTGTGCGTTTCGTTGTCCGGTCTGCGGTCGCCGCCTAAAATCCAGATGATGTTTTTGCCTTTATAGCGGCGTCCGAGAAATTTGCCGTATGCAAAGGCATTTTCCGGCGTGAAAATTTCCGGACCTTGCCCCCATTGTTTGTTCCATTTGTCGCCCCACGTCGGCAGCATGCCGATGAACAGTCCGAGCTTTTGCGCCTTGTCGACGATGTAATCGACATGCTGAAAATAGCGCGGATTGGGCTTGAGCGGGTCATCGTCGATCAAAGGCAGGTGCCCGTAGGCGTTGGGCGTGTGCAGTCCGTCCAGTTCGGCTAAAACGACGGCTTGAATAACGGTAAATCCCTTGGCGGCGCGATTTTGCAGGTAAAGATCGGCTTCTTCACGCATTGTCCGATGGAATAGTTCCCATGCCGTATCGCCTAGATAGAAAAAAGGTTTGCCGTCGGCATAGACGATATGCCGGCGATCGGCGCTGATTTTGAGCGTCTTGGCCTGGAGCGAGCCCAGCCCCAAAAGCAAACAAAGCGCAAGGATGTAATTTTTCATCAGGCCTCCTGGGATAAAAAGCTGAATTGTTTATACCTCAAGCTGATCGATTCGTCTGCATGCCGTCTCCCCATCCAGCCGCCCGTTCATCCACTCGTCCTGTATGCGGCGAAGATCGAGAATAAGTGAAGGTTCAGCGAGCTGAACATCATCATAACTGATCGGCTGATCTTTGGCGACTGGACGGACAAGCCGTGCCCCCTTTGCCAGTCCGACGGGCAACAGACCTTCTTGGGCGGCGATTTCGTAACGATCGATGGAGCTGTAGAACGTGCCGCCTCCGATGCCGTCGAGGAGGGTTCCGGCAGGCAAATCTTGTTTGGCAACGGCAAAAACTTCGGACACCATGCGATTCAACGGCTGCATATTCGACTTTTTTTCAATGACCAACAAGGCGCAGGTCAATGGTACTTCTATGCTGCAAAGGTGATAGGGACGGAAAAGCGTATAATAGGGCCCATTCCCCATATCGCGATAGACCAAGGCCTGACGCAGCCGCGGATGATCGGTTGTGAAGATCAAAAACACTCCCGGATGAACGCCGCCGATGCCATAGTCGACGACTCCTGCCTGATTGAGAATGCCTCCATCCTTTTTCAGTGCGAACGTTTTGTTGAGAATCTCGCGATGCGTTATAGGGCCGTGCATACCGCGCACGTCCGGTATCAAGCCGGTGGCGTTCGACACAGCCGCCATTTCGATCATGGTTTTTGAGCCGTCGACAAATTCAATGAGCATATGGGGACTCAAGCCGCGCCGCTCCGCCTCCTTGGCCCATTTCTCATCGCTCGGCTTGGCGTAGCGATCCAGCGGATTGTTTTTTCCCTTTCCCGCAGCAATAACGGTAAATCCGCAGGCAACAGCGAAATCATAAAGCTCTTTACATGCGGCCGGTTCGTCGCCTGCGGCCAATGCATACAATACTCCTTTTTGGCGGGCATAAAAGTTCAGCAACGGACCGACGGTGATGTCGGTTTCGACGTTCATCATGGCGAGCTGTTGACCGTTACGTGCCGAGCGAACCGCGGCGCGAGCGCCAACCTCCGGCACGCCGGTGGCTTCCAACATGACGTCAACCGTCTTCATATCCGTAATCACACGGTAATCGGTGGTATAGACGCATTTCCCGGCTTCAACGGCCGCATCAGCCTCTTCAGCCTTCGAAGCATAGACGATCGGCGCGTCCAGTAGTGCAATCCGGTACGAGGAGCGGGCGCGCTGTTCGTCGATGTCGGCAACCGCAACGACTTTTATCCCCTTCATTTGCCGTGCGGTCGCCATAACGTCGACGCCCATTTGACCGCAACCAATCAAACCAATGCGGACCGGTCGTCCCTGTCGTTCTCTATCCAATAATTCTGCATATAATCCGATCATAAAACCCTTTCGAATATTATGGCTTGATGACAATTTTGAGAGCATCACCCTGCGCTGCGGTTTCGAAGGCTCGGTTGATTTGGCCCAAAGGAAACTCGTTCGTAATAATTTTTTCTGCCGAAATGATGTCGCGCCGCAAGAAATCCAAAGCTGCGGCATGATGCTTGGGATGATAGGAAAATGAGCCGATCAGCCGTATTTGGCCGTAATGTATGCGATTGGCATCGACAGACGTCATCGGTGATGATTTGGGCAGCCCGCCGAAGAGAACGACTGTTCCGCCTTTGCGGACAAGCTCTACTGCCTGCCGCTGGGTTTCAGCAATCGGATTGGCGCAAATGACCTTATCCGCACCGAAACGGGTTTTCGACTTTACAACCTCGATCAAGTCTTCATTAAGCGGATCGACGATCACTTCGGGCGCAAAGATTTCGGCGATTCGTCGACGGCTGGGATTGGGTTCGGAAAGAATAACCCTGGCTCCCCGCGCTTTAGCCAAAACGGTGTGGATACAGCCGATCGGTCCGGCACCCATGACGACAACCCAGTCGCCCAGCGTCGTACCGACAGCTTCGTGACAGGAGATGACCGAGGCGCAGGGTTCCGCTAATGCCGCCGCTTCATCGCTCAGATCTTTGGGAATTCGATGCCAAACGCCGTGCGCCAGCAGCTCGCCCGGCAACGCCATTTGTTCTGCAAATCCGCCGTGATGACCTGGCGTAATGCCGTAGAGCACCAAATAATCGCACAAATTATACATGCCTTGTTCGCAATACCAGCAGGCGCCGCAATGCACATCCGGGCCCAGTGCAAGTCGATCGCCGACTTTGACGGCATGACAATTATTACCCACGCGAATCACCGTACCGGCTATCTCATGCCCTGGAATAACCGGTTCAGATTTTGAGATTGGGCCTTCGCGCCAACGGCGCAGATCAGAACCGCAGATTGCCGCGGCTTTGACGGCAATAATGCATCCGTCGACAGGCAGCTGAGGATTTTCAATGTCGGCCAACTCGATGGTTTTCGGACCGGTAAAGAACGCCGCCTTCATTTTGCTTCTCCGGCTCGTTCTTCGGAAGCCAGCCTCAACCCGACGGCTCCTTCCGGATGCGTTTCGCCGAACTGTTCTTTTGAATAGCCTCGACGTTCGAGTAAAAGAACACACAGGATATCACATGCCAACGAATTGAACAGAGAACTGCCGGTGGCAATCATACCGTAAGGATCGACGTCGGGTGATTTGACGTGATAGACGCAGTCGCTCATTTTTCCCAAAGTGGAAATCGGATTCTCGGTTTGCGCAATTATACGCGCGCCTCGTCGTTTGGCAATTTCAGCAAACCGGTTGATTTCGCGACTTTCTCCGCCCTTTGAGATAATATAGACCACGTCTTCACTGCGGACCGCTCCTGCCCCGCCATGCAGCGCATCGGCGGCGTTGATCGGCAGCGCCGGCGTCCCGCAGCAGGAGAGCAGGTGGGCGAATCGCTGAGCGACAGCCCGCGAAGTTCCTGCACCGGCGACCAGAATATGGCCGGAGCAGGCCGACATCATTTCGATAATCGAATGCAGCGTTTCTTCGTTCAGCTGATCGGCAAGGCTTTTCAGCGCTTCGATTTCCATGTGAATGATTTTTTTCGCCCGCTGCAAAAGAGCGTTATTCATGTCTGCTTATCCTTTCTAAGGCTAATAATTTTTCTTCTCTGCCTGGCGATGATCATATTTCTACGTGTATCCAGCATGACTGCTAAAAACAGAATCACTGCAAAGATCATCGGCTGGAAGTAGAGATTGATCTTTGCCGAGACGAGTCCGCTCCAAATCATACGGATCATTAACGCGCCGATGACGGTGCCGGGAAAAGCAGAACCGACACCTCCGGATAGAGCTGCTCCTCCCAATACTGCGGCGGCAATTGCGTCGAACTCATCCCCTTTGCCAAAGCCGGCGTTGACAATCCCCAATTGCGTCACTGCAACTAAGCCTCCGAGGGAGGCACAGATACCGCAAAGAACATAGGCCGAGGCGATGATGCGGTCCACCGGCAGACCGGCACGGCGGGCATTTTCCGCATTAAAGCCGACGGCGTAATAATGCCTGCCTAAGGGAATGCGACTTAGAAAGAGCTGGATTGCCGTTGCGCTCAAGGCAAAGAGTAAAATCGGCAACGGCAAAAACCCGAAAAGTTTAAAGCCGCCTACTTTTAATATCACAGCCGGAAATTCCAAGGCGCGCGATTTTGTCAAGAGTAGTCCCAAACCGCGACCGGCAATCATGGTCGCCAGGGTTACAACGAAGGGCAAAATTTTGAATCGAGTAATAAAAAAAGCGTTAAAACCGCCGATGCCGGCGCCCGCCAGCAAACAGACAAACGAAGCGGCCACCGGAGACATGCCGTAATCGCGCATCAGCAGTCCGGCAACGATGGTTGAAAGATACACCGTGGAACCCAGCGACAGATCGACGCCGCCGGTGATCAATACCAATGTCATGCCCAAGGCGGCGATGCCGATGTATGAAGCCTGCTTGGCTATATTGAGCAGAGATTCCGGCTGCAGAAACCGCGGAGAGGTCAGGCCGAAGAGCAGAAATACAATGATAAATATCGACGTCGGCATACAGCGCGTAAAAAGGGCGGTAACATCAATCCGAAAGCCCTTAAAGATTTCAAGCCTTCTGCTCATAGGTGAAAAGCCGCCTCAAGAATTTTTTCGGCATCGAATTGGTCTTTTGTGAAGCTTTTAATGATTTCGCCGCGGTGAATAACCAGCAGCCTGTCGCACAGAGCGGTCAACTCTTCAAGCTCCGAAGAAATCATTAAAATGCCGGCACCTTCGTCGGCCAAATGATTGATCAGAGAATAGACCTCATATTTTGCGCCGACGTCGATGCCGCGCGTAGGTTCATCTAATATGAACAGCAGAGGCCGTGCGAGCAGCCATTTGCCGAGCACGACTTTTTGCTGATTGCCGCCGCTGAGGCTTTTTACGATTTGTTTAAGGCTTGTGCAGCGGAGATTCAATTGTCGAACCTGCGCTTCTGATTCAGACGCCATTTTTTCATCGTCGAGAAACCTTGCAAAATCAACAAATCGGTCTAGAGTAGCCAGAACAAGATTATCCTGAACCGTGCCGTCAATTAACAGCCCTTCTTCGCGGCGATTTTCTGTAACGAAGGCCATGCCCAGTTCAATGCACCTGCGCGGAGAAGGCTGCTCGAGAATCCGGCCGTTGAAAACAATCCGGCCGCTGTCGAACGGTTCCAGGCCAAAAAGAAGCCGCGCCAGCTCGGTTCGACCGGATCCCATCAATCCGAAAAGCCCCAAGATTTCACCTTTTCGGATCTCGAAAGAGACGTCCTCCACCAATCCTTCGGCTGAAAGGTGCCTTACCTCCAAAAGAACCTGTGCCTGCGGCGTTCGTTGACGAATTGGAAAGAGATATTCCAATTCACAGCCGCACATGGAAGCGATCATCCGCTGTAATGTAAACTCGGAGGCGGTGCCGAAATCAACCATGCGGCCGTCGCGCAAAACCACAATGTCGTCGCACAGTCGCATGACTTCATCCAGATCGTGCGAAATATAAATAATGGTTTTGCCTCTTTGCTTCAAGCCGTCGATCACGTGAAATAAGCGTTCCTTTTCGGCAGCAGTGAGCGAGGTGGTCGGCTCATCGAAAATCACCAGCTCGGCATCGGCATGCAACGCTTTGCAGATCTCGACCATTTGTCTCTCCCCCGGCCGCAGCTTTTCGACCGGCCAATTCGGCGGCAAATCGAGACCAACCTGTCGCAGCAGCTGCTCGGCCTTAGCCGACATGGCGCGCCTCTCAATCCAAAAGCCTTTTCTTGGATAACGCCGCAAAAACAGATTATCGGCAATACTGAGGTTATTGAAAAGATTCAGTTCCTGATGAATAATTGCAATACCGGCTTCGGCTGCTTCGGCGGGACATGCGGGACGATAAGGTTTGCCGAGAAAATAGAGTTCTCCTGAATCGGCTTGAAGATCGCCGCTGAGGATGTTCATTAAGGTCGATTTCCCTGCTCCATTTTCACCAATCAATCCCAAAATGCGGTTAGGCATGATATCGAATGTAACTTGGCGCAATGAAGGGACGCCGAAAAAGGATTTGTTGATGTTGCGGATCGAAATAAGCGGAGTCATCGCTTACTCATGCCTCCTGACTTCCCAACCCGCCACGCATCCGCCGCGGCAGCGAGAAGGATGACTCCGCCTTTGACAATGTTAACGATGAAGAACGATAGATTCATCAAATTAAGTGAATTGGCAAGAAGAGTGAAAAACAACGCGCCTGCAAAGGCGTCCCGAACCCCTCCGCGACCGCCGAACAGGCTGATGCCCCCGATAACGGCAGCACCGATAACGTCGAGCAGAAGGTCTTGGCCGAGAGTCGGTCGACCGCCTTCCAAACGCGCCGAATAAATAACGGAACCAAGCGCAGCGAAAAAGCCGCTCAATGTAAAAGCCGTGAGGGTGACCATCGGCACATTGATGCCTGAAATCAAAGCCGCTTTGGCGTTGAGGCCCACGGCATACAGTTTTTTTCCAAAAGCGGTGTGCTGAAGAATAATATGCACGACGATTGCTGAAGCAGCCACAATCCAGACCGGTATGGGCAACAACACTCTTTTTTGGGCTAAAGCAGTAAAGGATGTCGGAAGATGGGTAATATTTTCCGATGCCGTCAAATAGATTGCCGCGCCGCTGAAAAACATCATACTGACCAAAGTAACGATGAACGGCGGCATTTTCAAATAGGCAACGGCAAAGCCGTTGAAAAAGCCGACAAGAATTCCTACGGTCAACATAACCGCAACCGCCGCGGGAACCGCGAAAACGGAACCGGCAAAAATGCCTCCTTGTTCCGAAAAGATGATGTTCCACAGCGGCGCCTTGGCAAAAACGACGGGATCGGCTGATTGACACATCAAAGAAGCGCCGCAGACGCTCGCCAGCGCCATAATGGAAGACTGCGACAGATCAATGCCGCCCACGATCATGACCAACAGCTGCCCGATCACCAGAGACAACAGAGGCCAAAAGTTAGAGCTTAGATTGGCCAGATTTCGTGAGCTTGCAAATGCGGGCAATAGAGCCGACATGACTATGAAATATCCGACAGTCAAAGTCAATACAAAATTGCGCCGGAGCAGTTGTTGAATTCCGTGCATCAGAGATGTTGTCGCAGACAAATCGTTCATTGTGATATCAATCCCCGATGCAGCAGAACGCAGCCCCACATATCTACGGCACGTTCCGCATAATTGTCCAATGTTAAGGCAAACCCGGGATCGACGATCCATTTTTTAGGCTGTTTTTCGCCGTTATCGATGGCGCGCAGCAATTCATCCATCAACGAGCGGGCTTCAAAAAATAGATCCTGCACGCCGGTCGCATCGATGATCCGTTCACGCATCATGCGGCAGGCAAACGAGTCTCCGTCAATCCCACCTAAAATAACATGGCGCGGATCTGCATCCGAAGTCCATTTGCCGAGCGGTTCGAGAACGGAGCGCAGCTGCGGATATAAAAAGTCGGATGAGGTAAAGACAAAATCGATATCCGGATTGGCCTGCATGGCGGCTTCAAAGTTGGCCAGAGTTGTGCCGGCATCCCATTTTGACGGCACTTCAACGACCGGTTTAAACAATTGCGGACGCTTGGCCAGCGCGGCATAGAAACCGTCTCGCCGTGCGATCGAGTTGGGATCGCCGAGATCGCCGACAATGATGCATGGCCTATAGCGACGGCCTGAAGCTGCCGCCTTTTCCACCATATAATCAACGGCTTTTTCCGCAATCAGCTTGTTGTCGGCGAGCACAACTATGGCGTTGCGGCTGCTGTCGGCAGGAGGACGATTAAAGACGGCGATCGGAATGCCCGCCCGATTGGCTTCGCCGATGATCGTGTTGGCGCTTTGACCGTCCTGGGGAATAATGATGAGGCCGTCGACCTGTTGCGCTATGGCGTCGCGAACCTGCTCCAGTTGGCGATTGGCGTCCTGAGAGGAATTGCGTTCGATCACCCGTATACCGCGCATCATCAGCTCTTCCGTTATGGCTTTGTGAGCCCCGACCCAAAACTCGGTTTCAAGGTCTTGAAAAGAGAAGCAAATGGTTATTTGCTTTTCCTTTTTTCCGCAGCCGATGCCGCTGATCAGGAGCAATCCGACGACAACAAAGTTCATTCGCATACACAGCTTCATACTGCAACTCCTAAAAAAGCAATTTCGTGCCTGCGCGAGATGTTCGAACGCTTGGGTTATAGAAACGGCAAAACTTTAAGCAACATCGATAAGAAACGCCGCCGTATTTTGATCCGTGATCAGAACCTTCGGAATTCCGGTCTTTAGGCCGGCGCGAATGACTTGTCGCTTTTCATCCCCGCCGGCAACGGCAATGACGCATGGGATTCGGCGCAGTTCTTCGAAACTAAGGCCGATGATCCGCTCGTCAAGCGGGGTCTCTACTTTTCCGCCTTGTTCGTCGATAAAGCGGAGAGCAATATCGCCGACGGCGCCGCTGTTTGTCATCAAGGATACTTCTTGAGGACTCAATCGAAGCGTATCAGGAATAGGTAAACGTCCAGGTGCGAATCGACCGATGCTCAGCACGGCAATATCCGCATGTGCGGCCAGCGACAAGGCGGAAGCAATCGTAGGATCCTTCTTGAAAACTCTGGCCGATTCGACATCGGCGGCAAGGCCCGGAGCATTCAAAAGATACAACTCTGCTGAAAGCTTGGCCGCCATCTGCCGTGCCAATTCAGCGGATTGTTCCATGGTCATGACCTGCCCAAGATTGCCGTTCATCTGCACGATTTTTAATCTCGGCATTTTGATAAACGGCAGGGCTTGAACGACGGAAATCATGGTCTTTCCCATGGCAATGCCGATGACTTCATTACCGGTCAGGCGGCGCAAGAGGCATTCAACTGCGGCAGGTGCCAAGGTCGCCTGGACCGAGGCAGACGATGCGGTGTCCTCGCAGGGCACAACCACAACCTCGTGCAGACCATAACGCCTTTCAATTTCAGCCTCGACTTCCATTTGCGTACGCATGCCGGGCTGAGCATTCAAGGTAATGGTCACGATGTTTTCCTCTCTAGCCTGCTTGAGAAGACGTGAAATTTTTATGCGCGACAAACCTAACCGTTCGGAAATCTGCTGTTGGGTCAGATCATTTAAATAGTATTCGGCAGCAACTTTATAAAGAAGCCGAAGTTTTTCGAGGGTCTGCGCCATACTTGTTCATTTGTTCATTATTAAACATTTGAACATTACTAAACCGCAAACATTTTTGCAAGTCTTTTTTTAAGCCGGTAAAACTGCGTTAAACAAAAACGCCGACGAATCGATTGAAACGACCGTCGGCGCTGATAAAAATCAGTCTAAAGATCAGTTCATCTGGTTAAAAAAATCTTTCAGGAGCGGATAGATCTGCCTGTAAAGCTGTATTCTCCGGCGGTATTGTTGGGCTCGAACGGAATCGGGCTCGAACCGGCGGCAGATCGCTACATGCAGACGAATGCCTTCATCTTCCGAGCTGTAAATTCCGCATCCGATACCGGCAGCAAGCGCTGCTCCGAGGCAAGCGGCATCCGTAACCTTCAATTGGTGAACCTTGACGCAGCAGATATCCGCTTTCAGCTGCAGCCACAAATCGCTTTTGGCGCCGCCGCCGACGGCGCGCAGCTCGCGAATTTCAATGCCGGCTTGGCGCAGCAGCGCCAGATTCTGTTCAAGCTCGAACGTCAGGCCTTCCAAAAGTGCTTTGGCAATATCGGCTTTCCGCGTTCGAAAAGTCAGGCCGAGAATGGCGGCGCGGGAATGCACATCAAGCGTCGGCGTACCGCTGCCGCTGAAATGCGGCAGGACAAATAAATCGCTTGGACCGACGGGCGCCTTTTCCAGCAAAAGGTCATAGGCATCGCGATTGGTTCTTGCTGCCTCTGCTTTTTCCGCATCGCCCAATACATCTCGGAACCAGCGCAGCGATAGACCGCCCGAGTGATTGAGCGTCATGGCGACGAAACGGTTGGGAACGACATGCCGGTAGACGGAAATGCCGCCGATACGCAAAGAATCATCCAAATTAGGGGTATTCATTACGACTTCAACGACTTCGGCCGTACCGGTTGAAACCATGGCTTGGCCAGGGTATACGACACCCGCACCTAAAGCTGCGCAGGCCTGATCGTGGCCTCCGGCAAAAACCTTGACATCTTTTAATCCTATTTTTTGCCAGACCGGCAACGTCGTTAGAAATTCCTTTTCACCCGCTACAGGAGAAAGAAGCTGCGGATCGATTCCACAGTCGTCCAGAATCTTTTCAGACCAATTGCCGGTGCGAATGTCGAACAGTTGTGTCCGCGAGGCAAGGCAGGCGCTGATCATCGGTCGCCCGCAAAGTCGATTGATGATGAAATCTTCATACAAGCAAAAGCGGGCTGCTTTTCGCCAAATATCCGGCTCATTTTTCTTGAGCCAGAGCAGTTTCGGCAGGGTATTGATCGTGTGCACCGGCATGCCGGTCATTCGAAACAGCTGCTCGGAGCCGAACTGTTCCTCTAGTTCCTGATTTTCCTGCACCGTGCGCGTGTCCATGCCGAGAATAAAAGGCCGCAGCAGTTTTCCTGTGTGATCTACCGGCGCTACGGCTTCTCCTTGACACGATAAAGCGAGCGTTTCCACAGGATCGGAATGAGCCTGTCGTACCGCATCTGCAATACATTGGCAGGCTAATTGAAAAACCGCCTCACCATCCTGCTCCGCCCAACCGGGATGAGGCGTTGTTATGTCATATTCTCGGTAAGCATGGCCGAGCATTCCGCCTTCACGGCCAAAGACCATGGCTTTGCAGCCGGTTGTCCCAATATCCAATCCCAAAAGCGACATCTTCCTCCCTCCGGCTTTAAAGTTTTATATCAAGGCCGGTTTAACCGGACCGGCCTTGATTTAGTTTTATTGATGACGATAAACATCCCACTGCATGTAGGTCGAAAAAGCCTCTTCGATGATATCGGCAACAAATGAAGGCGTCATGGCGGCATGATGTTCAAAGCCGTTTTGGCAGATATAATGCATCAACGCCTGCAGATTGGGTACTTGGATGACCGCACGCGCGCCGAAAGTCTCCAAAGGATCATTCGTAAAATTGCCCTCGCCGACATAGGCGCGGATTTCCCCATAAACATCATCGGTGGTGATGCGGGCGAAAGTGACAGGGCCTGCCGGAGTTCGTCCTGCCACTGCGCCGTAAGTCTTTTCCTCTCCAATAATGGTCCCCAAAATTTCGGCGCTCTTGATTTGAATATCCGGTAAAAACTCTTTGGCCCAGTTGCCGCAATGGAAAAACACACATTTGTTTTCGTCGTTGCCGTAATTGTTGTTCCAGTCTACCAGCGCACTGGGCTTGCCGGAGGCAAGCTGCAGGGCGTACATGGCCGCAACGCCGGTAATATCGACCTCGCAGGCGCTCGGCTTGAGGTTTTGGCTCATCAAACTCATCAGGGCGCAGACATTGATGCCATAGTTCTTTTGGATCGATGTCCAGCACTGCAGCGCGGTGGCGACGATGTCATTCTCGGCCATCCACTCATCGATGACTACGGCCAGTTTGGCCATCAGCAGCAGCGCCTGCGCAGGCACTGAAGAGGTTTCTGCATAAGCGGAAATCTGTTTAATTTTTTCCTGGACGCGAGGTTCATTATCTGCAAGCGCCTGTGCATTACCGATGACTTCGGAAAAGTCGATGGTAATGACCGACATTCCGGCATCCTGCAGCAGCTTTTCGCTGTATCGAACGGTATTGAAAGCGCCAGGACGCGCACCGATTGCGCCGAACCGAGCTTTGCGCATTCCGTTCACCACCCGACAAACGCCGAGAAATTTCTTCAGATCTTTTTTAAAGGATTCGTCGAGCAAAGGTACCGTATGAAGCTCGGTTAGGCTGAAAGGATAACCGTACTGCCTGAGGTTGTTGCAGACCGAAATCTTGCCGCAGAACGCATCGCGGCGGTGGGCAACGTCAAGCCGCTTCAGGTCATCCGGATAAGCCTGCACCAGAATCGGCACCTGCAGACCGGAAAGCTTGACGGCATCGGCGACGCCGCGCTCATCGCCGAAATTCGGCAGCACGACGAGAATACCCTCGATTTCGTGCCGATGTGCGTCAAATAGAGCCGCGCACTTTTTGGCATCTTCCCAGGTTTCCACAGATCCCAGTTTGGTGTCCTTTTCCGTCAAGACGACGGAATTGAGATTCATTTCTTTAAACAGATTTTCAAGATCGCGCCGCGCCTCGCTGATCAGAACATCGGGGAAAAACTCGCGGTTGCCGAAAATGACGCCTAGAGTCTGCTGCATGGTTTTACTCCTTTTATTGGTTAGGCATTCAAGATTAGTTTTGCCATTCGAAAAAGATGTTGGTTCCACGGTCTTCCGGCTGGAACTCTAATCGAAATCGGTCACCGCAACGAAAAGTCCAAACGCTCGACCAATTGTCGCATAGTCCGGCCCGACAAATTTCTTGGCCCTGATGGTGAATGGTGAGAAAAAAGCAAAGCAGGTCGCCGTTTTCTTCAAGCTGCCATTCCACAGAGCGGGGGAAATTGTCCGGAGTCCAGCGAAGAATTGTTTTCGAAGGTACTGTGATCGGTGCATCGAATAAACCGGCGATTAATGCACCTGCAGTTTTTTCCAATACTCGGCGAGTGACCACTTTATCGACCCATTCATCCGCTGAAAGCAGTGCGAGCTGCAGACGCGCTTCGTCCGGCAGCCACAGTTTGGGCACGAACCGGAGATGCGAAAGCGCATAAAGATCTTCGTCGAACAATAGCTGCCCGAAAAGTTCGTGCACCAGCACATCGACCGGTTCCGTCGGCACAAAGCGGCGAATATCTTGTCGGATTACGGTCACGTTGGGATAGGCACGCAGTCGTTCTTCCGCAAGCGCAGCCAAATGAGGGTTGACCTCGACGGCATAGACCCGCTCGGCGCCCAGCCGCGCCATATGTTCCGAGAAAATGCCGAAACCGCATCCGGCTTCAACACAAACCGCACCTTTGATTCGGTTGCGGTAACGGTTCAGCAAACGAATAAATGCCTGTGTCCGCTTTCGGTCGTCGTAAATACTGACAAAAGCGAGGAGATCATCGATCTCTTCCCATTGCTTTTGCGGTAGTTCGTTTAGGATATCCATCGTCTTGCGGCTTGCTTGTTAATTCGGCAACGGCTTGCGTATCATTGCCTTATAGGAGTCCGCCTACTATTCATGCATTTTCCGAACAGCCGGTCCAAAATCAATCTCTTTTTGTGTTCTTTTCATTTCAACAATACAATCCGACGAATGATACGGCTTTCCGATGATTCCAAACGGACAAAGTAAAGACCAGAAGGATTATGGTCGGCTCCCCAGACCCATTGATGTGTACCCGCCTTGAGAAATCCGTTAAACAGCTTGTCAAGGCATCTTCCGTGTATGTCGAACACAGCCAAGGTTAACTCTTGCGGGTGAGCGAGGTCGATTCGAATGACGGTCTGTTGATTGCAGGGATTTGGATATACTTCAAAAGCTCCAGGATCTTCTTGGCCTCCTTTTTCGACTGCGGATGGGATTTGGTACACGCGGACATAATCGATGACAAGCTGCTGCGGAAATTGCGTCGAGGCGTCCGGGGCGCCGGGCCAATTGCCGCCGACGGCCAAATTGATGAGAATGTGGAATGGAACATCGAACGGCGCCGGATAAGGACCGTTGGTCGAATACCACTCGTTCGTGCGTCGAAATACTCGACCGTCTACAAACCAGCTTATACGCTTTGGCTCCCATTCCAAGGTAAACGTATGAAAATCATCGGCAAACGTGCCGCTCGGCAACGTGTATGAGCCGCCTTTGTGGACATTCTGCGGCCAAGGGCCGCCGTAGTGCAGGGTGCCGTGAACCGTATTCGGCTCATGACCGATGTATTCCATAATATCGATCTCGCCGCTTGCCGCCCATCCCCCATATTTCGTACTGGACGGCAACATCCAGAAGGCAGGCCAAAGACCACGCCCGATCGGCATTTTAGCGCGCATCTCAAAACGACCATACAGCCAATCGCCCTTGCCTTTGGTGCGGATTCGACCGGATGTATAGCTTTTACCGCCGTAGGATTCTTTCTTTGCGGTGATGATCAGATATCCGTTCTTGACTTCTATGTTTTCGCGACGATAGAATTGCAGCTCGTTGTTTCCCCACCCCGACGGCAGGCCGTAGCTTTGCCCGTCGCCCAACATGACCTCCCACTTGGAGGTATCGAGTTTATCGCCGTCGAATTCATCCGACCAAACCAATTCATATGATTGGCAAAAGGCAAAATAAGGAGATAACAGAATAAAAACCAGGAAATACCGCATAGCTCTTTCTTTCAGTTAAATTCTCTTTGCCTCGGACCGATTTATCAGTAATAACATGGTAAAAGGCAAATTAAAACGTTTTCAGGCTGATTTTTCCGCTCTGCAAACCGTCAGAGTCGGCCTGCAGCAGAATCCTGCCTTTCTTTCCGGTTGACTGGACGACGACCAAACACTTGCCGTGAAAGGCACGGCGATAATCGGCTTTGAACGGCTCATGACTGATTTGATGACCGTTGTCGACGCCGACGATTTTGCCGGGACCTTTTATCCTAAACTTGACCAAATTATCGGCAAACGGTACGAGAGCGCCTTTATTATCGAGAATATCCACGGTGATAAAGGCAAGGTCTTTACCGTCGGCGCGAATCACGGCGCGGTCGGGAGTCAGGCGAACGGCTGCGGGTGCGCCGGCTGTGACGATCTCGCGCGTCAGCACACGATTCCCCCGTTTGCCCACGGCGCGAACCGTGCCCGGAATAAAGCTCGTCCGCCAGCAAAGATAGAAATCGTCCGCGCCTTTGGTCTTTTCGCCCAAAGAGACGTTATTCAAAAACAGCTCGACGCTTTCGCAGTTCGTATAGACCCACAGATCGACGATCTGGTCTTCCTGCCAATTCCAATGCGGAAAAAGGTGCAGAACCGGCTCATCCGTCCATTCCGCCTGGTAAAAATAGTAGGCGTCTTTGGGAAATCCTGCCAAATCGACGATGCCGAAATAGGAGCTGCGCGCCGGCCAATCGTATGGAGTGGGTTCGCCGAGATAATCAAAGCCGGTCCAATAGAACATGCCGGAAAGAAAGTCGTGATTCTTGATCAGCTTCCAGGTATCGCGGTGCGTAGAGCCCCAGCCGACGCGGCAGTTGTCATAAGAGGAGCAGGTATAATCCGGATTATAGGTCTCGGGTTGATCCCAGCGGCGCGGCCAAACGCGTACGCTGTCCGAAGGCATATCGTAGGAGCCTCGGGTGGCGATCGCCGAGCCGGTTTCCGAGGCGATGAACTTTTGGCCGGGAAAAATCTTGGGCAGATCGAGAAATGTTTCGTGGTGATAGTTGATACCGATGATGTCGAGGGCGCCGGAGCGAATGAGGTAATTGCCGGGCACCGGATCGTTGCAGGCGGAGGTGATTGGCCGCGTCGGGTCCTCGCTGCGCACGATCTCGGCCAGGCGACGAGCCAGCTCGACGCCGGACTCGTGCCACTGTTCCATGATCTCATTGCCGATCGACCACATGATGATGCAGGGGTGATTGCGGTCGCGACGAACAAAATCGCGCAGATCACGTTCGTGCCAGGCGTCGAAATCGAGAGAATAGTCGTAGGCGGTTTTTTTGATGCGCCACATGTCAAAAGCTTCGTCCATGACCAGAAAGCCCATACGGTCGCAGAGATCGAGCAGCTCCGGTGCCGGCGGATTGTGCGAGGTACGTACGGCGTTGCAGCCCATTCCGCGCAAAATCTCAAGCTGTCTCTCCATCGCACGCACGTTGATGGCAGCACCCAAGCATCCCAGGTCATGATGCATGCACATACCGCGGATCTTTGTCGGCACGCCGTTCAACATAAAGCCCTTTTCGGCGTCGAAAGCGACGGTACGGATGCCGAAGGATGTAGAGACCTCGTCCATCATCCTGCCGCCTTCATACACACGGGTAATCGAACGATAAAGATATGGCCGCTTATCGGACCACAACTCGGGCTTGTTGATTTGCAGCGTGGCGCTGACGGCAGCCGTCTCGCCTGCCGGTGCTTTGACCATTTCATTGGCCTCGGCGACTACCTTGCCCACTGCATCGAGCAGAGTAATTTTGATGAGCAGCTCGCTCTCCATTGCCGAACTGTTTCGCACCGTGGTTGCCTGCAATACTGTCGCCTGATTTTCACTCACATCCGGCGTGGTGATAAAGACACCACCGTAATCGATAAAAACCGGCGAAGTTAAGGTGAGGCGAACGTTGCGGTAGATTCCCGATCCGGAATACCAGCGCGAATTGGGCTGCAGCGAGTTGTCGACGCGCACGGCAATGACGTTCTCTTCCCTGCCGTAGCGAAGATGCGGCGTGAGATCGTATTGAAACGAGATATATCCGTACGGCCGCTTGCCCAAATAGGCCCCGTTGATCCACACTTCGCTGTTGCGATAGATGCCGTCGAACTCGATGAATGCTTTTCTGCCGCGTTCATTTTGGGATAAGGTAAAGCGCTTTCGATACCAGCCGATGCCGGCCGGCAGGGCGCCGCCGCCGGCTCCGGCCGGATGATCGGCACTGAACTCGCCTTCAATTGACCAGTCATGCGGCAGATCCAGCTTTCGCCAAGCGGAATCGTTATAGCGCGGTTCTTTTGCTTCGGCAATGTCGCCGAGATGAAACCGCCAATTTTTGTTGAAATCGAGCGTCTTACGAGATACTGCTCCGTAAAGACAGGCAACGCTCCAAATGGAAAGGGCCAAACAGAGAGCTGTTCTTGTCATAAAACACCTTTTCGCGAAAAGTTCTCATCGGCTGAGTGAGGTCGGTAATTTGACCTTTACACTCTTGCCGACATACGACACCGTCTGATCCGGCGCGATGTTGAAATCGATGCCTCGGCCGCGCGTCGGCGTGCTCCAGACGATCTCGAAGGTTCGGCGCTGCAGCATGCCGTCGAAGCGGCCTTTGCGGCTGCCGATGGTCAGGATTCTGCTTTTTTCATTCCAAGAAAGCGGAATCTCGGCAAACTCGCCCTTTTCATAATCATAGTTCACGTTTTCGTCTTCGTATAGACTAAAGCTGCCGTCCGCGCCCGTGAAAACAAAAAGTCGAATCGGGTCGGCGGGTTTCTGGTCGGTGTACTGGATATCCGGGCCGGTGGGCAGAATGGAACCGGCTTTGACATAAATCGGCATCGCATCGTAAGGCGCCGGCGCATCGATTGTCCTGCCGCCTTCAAAATAGTTACCGTTCAAATCATACCAGCCGACCGCCTTGGGCAGATAGACGGAACGGCTGCGGGCGCGATATTCGGTGACCGGATTGATCATCAGCGCCGGGCCGAAAAGATATTGATCGCCGATGTTCTTGACCTGCGGATCATCGAAATCCATAATGAGCGCCCGCATCAAGGTATAGTCTTTGTGCGTCGCCATGCCGGCCAAAGAATAGATATACGGCATCAGCCGATAACGCAGCTTGATGGTCGCCAAAATGGCCTGATAGGCGGGATGGTCGTCAGGTGCAATGTTGAAAATTTCGCGATAGGGATATTCGCCGTGGCTGCGAAAAATGGGACAAAAGGCGCCGAACTGATACCATCGCGTCAGCAGCTCGCGCCACTCTTCGAGATCTTCCGGTGTAGGATTCTGAAAGCGCGTCTCGACGGCAAATCCGCCGATGTCCATCGTCCAATAGGGTATGCCGGAGAGGCAGAAATTGAGACCGGCGGAAATCTGCGCCTTCATGTCGTACCACCGCGCGGCAATATCCCCGCTCCAAACTGCTGCGGCGTAGCGCTGCTGGCCGGCAAACGCCGAACGCGTCAGGATAAACACGCGTTGATCCGGCTTGGTGCGGCGCTGGCCTTCATAGACGCCTTTGGCGTTCATCAGCGAGTAGGTGTTGAGATAACGGGATGAAGACCCCAAGGCCGTCGGGCCGATGCGGCGTCTCCATTCATAATGTTCGAGGTTGGAGTGGATGTCCGGTTCGGTCGCGTCCAGCCACCAGGCGTCGAATCCTTTGGCAAAGAGCTTTTCGTTGATTTGCCGCCAAAAGAGCTCGCGGGCGCCGTCGCTGTAGGGATCGTAAAATGTAGAGACATAACCCGGCCCGACCCAATCGCGCTCGCCTTTTTCGACGTTGCGCAGATAGAGCCATCCCTTTTCGCGAAACGCTTCATAATTTTTCGTGCCGACATAGAATTTCGGCCAAACGGAGATCATGATGCGCGCATGCAGCTCATCATGCAGTCGGCGCACCATGCCTTCGGGATCAGGAAAGCGAGTCGGATCAAACTCGTGATCCCCCCATTTGTCCTCCGGCCAGTAGAACCAGTCCTGGACGATGACGTCGAGCGGTATGCCGCGGCGGCGGAACTCTTCCACCACACCCAGCAGTTCCTCCTGCGACTGATACCGCTGGCGGCATTGCCAAAACCCCATCGCCCACTTGGGCATCATCGGCGCCTTGCCGGTGAGATAGCGGTAGCCGGCAATCACTTCATCCAGGTTTCTCCCGCCGATGAAATAATAGTCCAGCTGATCGGCAACTTCGGAAAAGAGCGACAGCGTGCGGTCATAGATCGCTTTCCGCGGCCCCTTGAAGGTCAAGCCGATGTAGCCGCCGTTCGGTACCCACTCGATGCGGATGGGGACTTTATCGCCTTTTCGCAGCGTCGTCCGAACCATGCGTGCCCACGGCATCCAGTTCTGGCGCCAAGAATCGACGACGAGCTCTTTATTCAGCCACAGTTTGGCATAGTTGGAGCTGAAAAAGCGCAGATTATACACGCCGCTTTCCGGAGCTTCAAGAAAGCCGCTCCAGCGAATACTGCCGCGATTCTTGTCGAATCCCGGCGGATAGTTGTCCCACTCTTCCAAATTTGCATGCGAAATAGTGCGCTCGACCTGCTTTAGCAGGGGTTTGGAAAATACCTCATCGGCAAAATATTCGACGGTCAGGCCGCCCAACTTCCCTTCGCTGTCGTACAAATTAAGGCGATCGATCGGTAGATACTCGTCCGGATCGCCGAACTTGCTGCGCGAATTGTTGTCCCAGAGAATGCCGTAATTGCGGCTCGAAACCAGAAAAGGCACGACGGCGATAATGTTGAGCTGGTATAGGTCCAGGTCTTTGCCCTTGTAGTTCATCCAATCGAACTGATGTTGGCCTAGGCCGTAGACAGCCTCGTCATCGGGAGATTCCCAAAGCTGCTGAACATGAAAGGTCTGCTCGCCCATTACTTCGGCAGGTGTAATATGCCGACCGTTCTCAGCTTCACGGAGCCAGGATTTGCCCGTTCGGTCAAAGAATTCGACCCGGCCGTTTTTTTTATCGATCTCGGCTGCGGCGGCTGCGGTTTTGATGCGAATTTTTTGTACTGACTCAGAAACCATAAAGCGCGTCGGCGGGAATTGCTTCTTTTCGATCATCAGACTGGGACGAGTGCTGAACGTATCGGTCGGGGTCGCGAGGACGCGAAAGATATTTTCCTTGATGACCTGCACTTTGACCCGTTTCGGCGCGTCAGAGCCGGGGGAATCGATCGATATGAGAACGCCGTCGCTTTGTCGTTCAAAAGCACAAAGCGTTGCCGAACTCAAAAGAAGAGCCGCCAACATCCTTTTCATGTGGACCTCCGCGTGCTTTATTTTTTGTTCTGAATGGCAAAGTGAGCAGCTTGACACAAGAGTTGATTTAAAAACGCAGAAAAGTAGTCAATCCGCCCCTATTTTTCAAGCATTCTTGTAGGTTAAGTGGAGAAAAGGTAAAAATGAGAGAAAAAAGGACTGCGGCGCGGTTCCGAAACGCGACCCTCCAACCCTATCCGCCGCGCCGCAGTCTGGTACGACCTTATATTAGGCGGGGTGCCTGGTTAGGAATTCAATAATCTCTTTTCGATGCGGAGCGCTCGGCTGAGCGCCGAGTCGCGTTACAGAGAGTGCAGCGGCAGCCTGAGCGAAACGGATGGCTTCGAAAATCGGCCGACCCTCTGCCAGCGCTACAGCCAGCGCGCCGTTGAATATATCTCCGGCCGCCGTAGAATCGACCGGCTGCACCCGAAAGCTCGGGATTCTGCTTTTGACGCCTTCGTCGCACAAAAAGACGCCCGAAGGACCCAGCGTAATGATAACGGTAGCGCCGCTCTTTTGCCGCAGCTGTTCGGCCGCCTGATCGATCGAGGCCTCGGTTCCGACGCATACGCCGCATAGAATTTCCGCTTCGCTTTCGTTGGGCGTCAAATAATCTATAGAATTGGCCAATTCGCTCGGCAGTTTCTGCGCAGGCGCCGGATTGAGAATGACGCTTGCACCGTGTTTCTTGGCCAGTTTGGCTGCAGCCGTCACGGTTTCCAATGGAATTTCCAGCTGCAACAGTACGACATCTGCATCCTTGAACGCCTCTTCCGCGCGTTCGATGTCGTTCGGCGAGAGACGAGCATTGGCGCCGGGTGCGACAGCGATGCTGTTTTCGCCGTCTTCCGCAACAAAAATTCCCGCGATTCCGGAGGGAGCTTCCTCGTCTTGGACCACAAAGCGCGTGTCGATGCCGTCGGCTTGGAAATTGCGCAGCGCCTGTTCACCGAACATATCCTTGCCGACGCGCGCAATAAAAACGACCTTTCCACCGGCGCGCGCCGCCGCCACCGCCTGATTGGCTCCTTTACCGCCGGCCGCCGTATGAAAAACGCCGCCGAGCAGCGTCTCTCCCAGCTTGGGAATGCGCGGAACCTTAAAAATCATGTCCGTATTCGAACTTCCGACTACTACGATCTTCATGCCTTTCCTCACATTTTTTAAGCCACTCGCGCATAAATGATCAACATCAATCCTGCAATAAAGCAGAAAAACATGGCTGCAATAAGCTTGCCGGTCCCTTTGGGGGCGGACTTGAACTCTTTCCAGATGAACACGCCCCACAGTGCGGCGACCATCGTGGCGCCCTGTCCCAGACCGTAAGAAATGGCGGGACCCGCCTTTTCCGATGCCAAAAGGCTGAACAAATTACCGACGGCCCAAATGGCGCCGCCCAAAAGTCCTACCAGGTGCAAGCGAACATTGCCCTTTTTAAAATAATCCGCATAGGTCACGGCGTCGCCGCTAAAGGGCTTGTACATAACAACAGAATTCCACAGAAAATTCGAGGCAAATAAGCCGAGAGAAAAAATAAAGCCGGCGCTGTAGGGAGTCATCTTCCCAGGCTCCGGATGGGTAAAATCGACGGCCATGGATTTGACGATAAAGCCGTAGAAAAAGCCCATGGCAATGCCGCAAAGCACCGAAAGAGTCAAACCTAATGCCAAATTCTTTTTGCCCGAGGAGGGCAACCTGCCATATGCGAGGGCGTCCAAAATGATGGCGGCGACCACAAGCCCGACGCCGGCAAAGAGGATCACCGGATTTCCCTTGGCTAAGCGGATATAGTTATCGACGACCCCGATGACCAATGCCAAACCGATGCCGACGGGAAAAGCAACCGACATGCCGGCAATGTCGATGGCTGCGACCAGCAGGATGTTGGCAAAATTGAACACCACGCCGCCGATAAAAGCCGAGATCAATGCGCTGCTATCCGCCTGCGCCAGGTCAACAAGAAAGCTGCGGCCGCCGCTGCCGATGCTGCCGAGCGTCAAACCCGCCAAAAGCATGAGCAGCACCACACCCAGCGAATAATCCCAATAAAACAGCTGAAACCGCCATTCACGACTGGCCAATTTTTGCGTGTTTCCCCACGAGCCCCAACAAAGCATGGTGATCACGCACATCAAGACAGCCAACCCGTACGACTGAACGATAAACATGGCATAATCTCCCGACTAGAGTTGATAATTTAGATCCGTCATCACATTTCCCTGCTGATCGGCAACAACTGCCGATACGGCCCAGCCCCCAAGGCCCTGGGTGACTTACCCTTTTTCAGGCGGACGGGAACTTTGTCTTCTCCGGCAGTGTGTCCGCGTTGAACATTGGCGGCATGCACCAGTTGTCCGTTCAGCCACACCTTGATGCCGTCGTCGCTGCCGAGTTCTAGGACAGCATCCCGATCCTCCGGCGCATTGATGGCGGTGCGCAAATAGACCACACACTGGGTCTTGCCGAACAGCTTGGCCAAATCGATTTCCGTTGGGTCAAAACTCCCTTCCGGCAAAGATTTCCAGCTCCCGGCGCCGGTCTCCGGTGAAAAGGCAACATCGAACAGCGCCGTCGCGTCCATTCCGCTCTTCATAAAAGGACCGCTTACCTGCCACACGCGAATATAATCTTCCTTTCGACGCGGGCGAAAATGGATTTTTGCCATTTCTTCGGTCGTAAACTTGACTTCACCGGATACGGCCGCCGGCGACCAACACTGCTCCAAAGGCGAAGGCTTGACGGGTTTTTTCGGGATAATGAACCATTCCTTGCCGTTGGAATCCTTTTCGATTTTGCCGCCGTAGCGCACAACCGCCTGTCGAGCCAGCTGTTCGCAGACGCGCACCAACGACCCGAAACTATAGTCGGTATAAGAAAATTTAGGTACCGTATCGAGGGCAGAAATATAGCGTTCCGGAAGGCGCGAAAAACCAAAGGTCGTAAACAACACGCCGGCGGCATTCGAGGGATTGCAGTCCGAATCCTGGCCGCAGCGCATGGAAATGACGATTGTGCTGTCCGGGTCGCCCTTGCCGTAAAGCAGGCCCATGACAATGTAAGCGCCGTTGATCTTGGCATCGATGTTGAATTTGTCGGCAGGGCCGGAACAGGAGAAGCGGCGATTGTCCGGATTGTCCTGATATTTGGCTTCGATCAAATTCCAGGTATGCTTCCAGTCGTTCGGGTTTTCCTTGTACCAGGTGAGCACGTCGGTGATCGTTTGATAGTAAAGGCTTCCCGAGGGAATGCATTCCAGACCCGCGCGCACGATCTTTTCCGGATCGCTTTCGAAAAACGCCGCCGCATACATGCCGGCAACGAATTGGCCGCCGTAGAGGCCGTCGCCGTAGTTCATGAGTCGGCCAAAGATCTCGCCCAAATCGACGGCCGCCTGAGGAAGGCCGGGAGCAATCAGGCCGCTATAGTCCGCCTCGATCTGATAGTCGATGTCGTCGGCGTGGGCGTTGAACTGCGGATGACCGGAAAACGGCGGCGCTATGCCGGCGCGCAGATTATCTCGTCCCGCCTTGTTGGCGTGCCAAAGCATATAGCGGCTGTTGGCGAAATCGATTCCCGCCTGACGAATATCGACGTCAAAGCCGTATAGCTCGAGGGTGCGCAGAAAAGTCATCTCAACATAAATATCGTCCTGACCGTATTGATTGACCATTTCAGGAGACCAGTTTGGAACCTTATCAGCCGGTATGATCTCCCTCTGCCATTGAAATTCGGTGGGGCCGCCCCAACCGACGCCGACCATTTGGCCGATCCAGCCGGCTTTCATTTTGTCGATGTATTCGT
>JAPDQV010000010.1:0-13181 GCA_034505495.1 candidate division KSB1 bacterium
ACGATGCGGCCGTCATTTGGGTCGATCAGTAGCATAACGGCGCCGTGCTGGGTGAACATCATGCGAAACTGCTCTTCGCTTTTGCGCAAAGCTTCTTCGGCGGCCTTGCGCTCGGAAATGTCGCGCACCACCGCCAGCACCCTTCCTTTGCCGCCGATCTCGGTCTTTTTCAGACTCACCTCGACCCAAAAAATTTCGCCGTTTTTCCTTTTCGCCAGCCATTCAAAGGTCTGCGGTCCTTTTTCGATGGCAAGGCGAATACGGCGCTGAGCTTCTTCCTCGGTGAAAGGCGGAATATTTGCGCTGAGGTCGCCGATATTTCCGGCAAGAATTTCTTCCGCGCAGTTGTAACCGTACATCTCTACAGTGCGGTCATTGACCATGATCATCTTACCGGTGGCGGCGTCGTCAATAAAAATCGCTTCGTTGGTCGAATTTATAATTTCTTGGAACTCCCGCGCAGCTCGTTTGGCATCTTCTTCTGCTTTAACGCGTTGGGTAATATCGGTAATCAGTCCTTCCAGATGGTTAAGCCTTCCGTCGATCCAAATGCCGTGGCCGCGTTCCCAAACGTGTTTAATAGATCCATTCTTTGTAATAATGCGGTATTCAAGCTCATACAACTGTTGTTTGGCCAGAGCATCATTAACGATTCTCCGAACCTCTGCGCGATCGTCCGGATGAATAATGGATTCATAGGAAATTACCCGATTATGCAAAAGTTCTTCCGGTGCATAGCCCGTCAAATCGAGCGCCCCCTGACTGACAAAAATCATGGTCCAATTTTCATCGTTGAGGCAGGAATAGACCATGCCCTGCAGGTTACTGAGGAGCGTCTTTAACTGACGCTCTCTTTCGGCCAGCGCATTCTGAATCTGAAATTCCTCAGTGATGTCTGTGATCACATGGACGGTGCCGATGAAGCGGCCATCGCCGCCGATCACCGGATCTACGGAAAGATGAAACCGACGGCCATTAATTTCCTGCACGATCGAACGACGTTCCAACGTTTCGCGCACATCGGACAAGGGGCAATCATCGATTTTTTGATCAAGATGATGCACAACTTCCCACCACTTGCGGCCGATGAGTTCACCGGCAGGCCTGCCTGCAAACTCTGCAGCGGCGCGATTGCAGCGGATAACGCTTCCATCAGCATCTGTCAGAAAAACCGCGTCATTGACGCTGTCGAATGTAGTTTGCCATTCCTGCGCAATTCGTTTCAGGCGCTGCTCCGCTTGTTGAATGCGAAGATAGGCTTTGATTCGCTCTACAAGTTCTCGGTTGCCGATAGGACGAAAAATATAGCCGTCAGCGCCCAGTTCCAGCCCTTTGGCGGCGCTTTCGCTGTCCGTGTAGGTGCTGGAAAGTATGACAATAAACATCTCTTCAAATTGCGGATCGCTCCGCAATTGTCGGCAGATTTCAAAACCGCTTATATCCGGCAGATTGACGTCCAGCAACATCATTTGCGGATGCAGCGCCTTGGCCGCTTCGATCGCCTCTCTCCCATTATAGGCGGCAAACGTCTGATAGCCCGCCTGCTCAAGCAGTTTACAGGTTATCTCGACAATCGCCGCATCGTCATCAACGACTACTATTTTAACAGTCTCTTTCATGAATTTTTCCTCGATCAATAAGATTACACTTCCTTCGGTCGAAGCGGCAGAATGACGCGAAAAGAAGTGCCTTCATCTTTTTTACTATAGAGGTTGATTTCTCCCCCATGTCCCTCAATGATGCGCTTGACGATCACCAAACCCAGACCCGTGCTTTTTTCTCCATCAGTTCCCGGCTTGCCTCTGACAAAGGGTTTAAAGAGATTTGCCTGTTCTTCGGCGCTCATGCCGACGCCGTAATCGCGAACGACAAGCTCGGCACCTTCCTCCAGTCGATGCACCGAAACCTCAACCCTGCCTCCGTGGTAAGAAAATTTCACGGCGTTGCGAATGAGATTGTTGAGCACCTGCTGTAGTTTGGCGGCATCGCCGACCATCGGTATCGGCTCGAGGTCATAGTTAATCACAACATTCTTTTGTTCAGCAAAAAAACGATGAACGGCCGCATTTTGTCGAACGAGATCGGCCAGGTCAAATGCGGTATAGTCAAGGTTTAGATAGCCGGATTCGATTTTGGCCACATCAAGCAGATCGTCGATCAGCTGCGCCATGAACAGGCTGGAATTACGAATAACCCGGAGAAACTCGCGACACTTGTCGTCCGCCAAATGCTCCATGAGAAAATCGCTGTAAGCGAGAACGGCGTGCAGGGGGTTGCGCAGATCATGGGCGGCCATGCCGAGGAAACGGTTTTTTTCTTCATTGAGCCGCTGCAGCTCGGCGTTCTTTTTCGCCAATTCGCGCTGCATGGCGATCAGCTCGTTGTTCAACCGGCTGATCTCATCGAACAAGAATTCTCTTTCTTTCGGTAGAGCCTTCAGTGCCTGCCGCAAAACGTTCGTCTGTTCGTTGTTCATGCGCAACATCTCTTCATAGAGCTCGGCGGCAAAACGGCCGTTGGGCGCCCCGACGACGAGCAGCGTTTCTCCAAGCATGCCGCCGGCAAAATGCAGGGTCTGCACCTTGCCGTCGAGCAGCACATTGATCGCCCAATCGAAAGCGGCTCCCTTTTGCTTGATTTCATTGAGGAATGACAGCGCCTTTTCCACCGAGCCTTTGACGGCACAAGTCGGAAAAGGACGACCGATCCAATTCTCTGCTTCGGTTGCAAATGTATTGCGAAGAACCTGCCGAACTATTCCGCTTGGTTCGCATAAAAAGGCTATGCCGATTGCATCGCTCATCTGCAAATAACCTGTTCAGCTGCAGCCACGGCTCTTTCGGCGTCCGGCGCCCAGCCGTCGGCGCCGACTTTGCGCCATAAATTCTGGGAAATATTAAAGGGATACCCGCCGACCAGCACCGGCACGTCAGCCAGGCGGCTTTCCCTCAATTGTCGAATAAGATCGGCGACGCGACTGACGTGAAAAGTCATGGTCGCGGAAACCGCCAGCAGATCAGCTCGTTGATCGCCTAGAGCTTTTAAAATGCTTTCAGCGGGTGTATTGGCGCCTAGGAAATAGGTGTCCCACCCTTCCATCTCCATGAAATCGGCCACTATGCGGGCGCCGATTTCATGGAGCTCCCCGCCGATGCAGCAGGCAACGAGCTTTTTCGATTTCTTTTCTCCGGTAAAAAGATAAGGATAAAGCTGCGACATGATGGTTTGAGTGGCGGCGGTGCAGAAATGCTCCTGCGCCACACTGATGCGGTTGTTCTGCCACAATCGGCCGATCTCCCGTTGCACCGGCTGAAAAATTCCCAAATAAATTTGTTTAATCGGCGTGCCGCTCTGTAACAAGTCCATAACAATACGCCCGGCCGTAAGACGGTCCCCTGCCAAAAGCGCATCGAGATAGGAGCGCGCTTTTTCGCCCAGTTGCCCATCCGGTAAAAACTCGGAGGGATCGGTCCGCCGCGATGACAAGGATTCTATGCCTGCATCCAGAATCGGCCGTACAACCGACAGAAGATTTTCTTTCAACGTTGTGTTCAGCACTTCCTGCATGCATTCTAAAGTAACCGGCAACGTTTCCGGAGGTAGAGGCAGATGGGTAAAGAGAGACTGAACCCAGGACAAGTATTCGGTAAACAGAGTCGGTTCGTCGGCTTGGACAGCTTCAGATAGGTAGATCAAATGATATGCCGCGTCGCGGATGCTTGTCTCCAGACCGCGATCACCAAACGGCCGCCACACATCCGGCTGCTTTGCATATTGCAGCGCAACGACGGCTTCCGCCAGTTCCTCGCGGCGCCGCCGCAACTCCTCGGCAGCTGTCATCTTTAAATCCACGTAACGACCTCCTTTCCAGTATAAGGATAATCGTCCGGCCACGCAAAATGGGCCTATTTACAAAAAGATTATTGTCGCCGGCCAATCAGCAGGTAATAAAAGGCACCAAACCATGCGCGACAAGGGGGATAATCCTATGACAAAATGGATATAAAGGAAAATCTGTTCGACACAAAGCGAAAAGGAAATATCAATTTGTTACAAAAGTGTATTAATTACAAACCGTGAAACTTTTTTCGGCGAATCTAAATTCCCAGTAATTTTCTTAACTCCAATCAATAAAAAGGGGAAAACTTAGGCCGCATCGGCCTCCTTCCCAAAAATCATTTTTTTCGCCAATGCGAGCTGCTCGCGAACGGCTTTATAGGCCGTTCCGCCGATTAGACTGCGGCGATTAACGGATGCCGCAGGGTCGAACAGATCAAATACGTCAGCGGCAAACAGAGGTGAGAACTTTAGATAGACATCAAGAGGAAGCTGATTCAACGGGCAGTCTTGATATTCTGCTTCGCGCACCAATTGACCGACAACTGCGTGCGCTTCGCGAAACGGCAAGCCTTTGCGCACCAAATAGTCGGCCACATCGGTGGCGTACAAAACGGCATCGAGAGCCCGAAGCATAGCCTGTTTATCGATTTCCAACGTGCGGATTACACGGCCGGCCAGTTCGATGCACATGGTCGTCTGGTCTAGCGAATCGAAAACTGCAGGCTTGTCTTCCTGGAGGTCTCGTACGTAAGCGGTCGGCGCGCCTTTCAGCAGCGTCATCCCCTGCACAAGGTTGCCGATTACCCTGGCCGTTTTACCGCGGATGAGCTCGAGCGAGTCGGGATTGCGTTTCTGGGGCATCATGCTGCTGCCTGTAGCGTAGGCCTCGGCGACGCGCACATAGCGAAAGGCCTCGCACGACCAAATGATCAGATCTTCGGCCAGGCGACTAAGGTGCACCATGATCTGAGCGCAGAGATATTCAAACTCGAGGACAAAGTCGCGGTCCGAAGTGGCGTCGATACTGTTCTCCGACGGGCGATCGAAGCCCAATTCTTCGGCCAGCTTCCCGCGGTCGACCGGAAAGGCGCTGCCGGCGACGGCGCCGGAGCCGAGCGGAAGCGTATTCATCCGTTTCCGCCATTCCGTCAGACGCTCAAAATTGCGCTGCATTTGAAAGAAAAATGACAAGAGATAATGCGCAAAGGAAACCGGCTGCGCCTGCTGCAAATGCGTTTGACCCGGAAAAACGGTTTCGACATGTTCCTCGGCGCGTTCCAGCAAGGCTTGCTGGAGTCGACGGAGGGAAGCCTGCAATTCACGGCTTTGCTCGCGCAGATAGATCTTCAGGTCGGTTATCACCTGATCATTTCGGCTGCGGCCGGTGTGGATGCGCCCCCCTAATTCTCCGAGCCGCTCCGTCAACCACTTTTCATTCGCGGAATGAATGTCCTCCGCGCCCGGCGGGAACTTGAGGAGACCGGCATGAAAATCGCTCTGAATGGCATCAAATGCGGCGCAGACCCGCTCGGCTTCCGCAGCCGTATAGACGCCGACGCCGACCAGCGCCCGCGCCCAGGCTTTATTGACGGCAATATCGGCATCAAAAAGCCGTTGATCGAAAGACAAGGAATTGCCGATCGCCTCCATCAACGGATCGGTCGCTTCGGCAAACCGCCCGCCCCATATTTTTTTGTCGGCCATCCTCAGTCCCGCTTAAAGATCGAATAATCCGGCTCTTCGTAATCTTTTTTCTTGCCCCAATCGATCTGAACGAGCGAGCGAACCTTGATCGGCAACCCGAACAGATTGATAAACCCTTTGGCGTCGGTTTGATCGTACACATCCTCCTCGCCGAAGGTGGCCAACTCTTCGCGATAGAGCGAATAAGGCGATTTGCGCCCGGCAATGACGACATTGCCTTTGTAAAGCTGCAGCCGCACCGATCCGGTGACATTTTGCTGCGTCGATTCGACGAAAGCGTCGAGCGCTTCGCGCAGCGGCGTAAACCATTGACCGTTATAGACCAGCTCGGCATATTTGGGCGCGATCATTTCTTTGAAATGCATGGTATCGCGATCGAGAACCAGACTTTCCAGCTCGCGATGGGCGATGAAAAGCAGCGTACCGCCGGGTGTTTCGTACACGCCGCGCGATTTCATGCCGACCAGGCGGTTTTCTACTACGTCCACGCGACCGATGCCGTGCTTGCCGGCAATCTTGTTGAGAGTCTTGAGCAGCGAAACGGAATCCAACCGATCCCCGTTTACGGCCACCGGTACGCCTCTTTCGAAATCGATTTGAATGAACTCGGGCTTGTCCGGAGCTTTCTGCAGCGAGGCGGTCAGCTTGAACATCTCTTCCTTGGGCATGTTCCAAGGATCCTCCAAGTCGCCGCCCTCGTGACTGATGTGCCAGATATTGCGGTCGTTGCTGTAGATCTTTTCCTTGGTGGCCGTGATGGGCACGTTGTGTTCGACGGCATAGGCGATGGCATCCTCGCGCGAGCGGATGTTCCATTCCCGCCACGGCGCAATGACGTGCAGTTTCGGATTAAAAGCCTTATAAGTGAGCTCGAAGCGGACCTGGTCGTTGCCTTTGCCGGTGCAGCCGTGCGCCACGGCGTCGGCGCCTTCGGCCGTAGCGATTTCGACCTGACGCCGTGCAATCAGCGGCCGGGCGAACGAAGTCCCCAACAGATAGCGGCCCTCATACACGGCACCGGCTTTGAGAGTCGGCCAAATGTACTCCTCGATAAAGGTTTTACGCAGGTCTTCGATATAGCACTTGGAAGCGCCGGTGGCCAAGGCTTTTTCCTGCAGCCCTTCGAGTTCCTCTTCCTGCCCGACATCAGCCGCAAAGGCGATAACCTCGCAGCCGTAATTTTCCTTCAACCAAGGAATGATGATCGATGTATCGAGTCCGCCGGAATAAGCCAGCACAACCTTTTTTATTCTGTCCATAAACGTTTCTCCTTTTACAATTGTCGCGGAAAAATAGTTAAAAATGTGAATTAATCCAAGGCAAAGACGGTCTCGGCCTGCGATTATCATAGCCCTGTTAACCGCCGGTGCAGCGTCGAATGATTATCTACCATGCTTTTCGTTCAGAATGCGATCGCACTATACTTCGCAGGCCTGCCCATTAAAGCGCGCCGGCTTTGGATTTCAGCCGATTCTGCCCATCAGCTCGGCAAATTCCTGCTGCAACGCCGGCGCAACCGAGTCATCACGCACCAGCCGAATCACCCGCGCCAAACGCTCAACAATGACTTTGGCGGCGCGTTCACCTTTTTCCGCACTCGCCCATTTGGCTTCTCCGGCATAGTGCGTCGGATAGTCGGCGTAAAAGTCTAACGGCGTTTTGATCTGCGCCTCTTTAAAGGCCTGCAGCCTGTGCTGCGGCAGCCCGACGTGCGGTTCCGGCACCGCGGCCATATTTACCAAGTGCGGATAAAGGTAAAGCATGAGGCTGGTTTCCCACTCGTCGGCGTGGCCGCCGAATTTAGAATCGCAATAGACTTTGATAACGTCCTCGATCTCCCAATCGAATTTCGGCATATAAAGCATGTAATCGAGCGGCTGGCGAGCCAAATGGTTCTGAAGGAGCAACGGCGTGACGTTACGGTTACCGCCGTGAAAGTTGTAGAGAATGATCTTTTTAAAACCGTTACGCGAAATTTCGGTAAACAAATGTTCGAGCACGGCGATGACCTGCTTGACATCAAAGACGACGGCGCCCGGATGCGCAGCGGCCGAAGCGACCATCATATAATGCTGCGGCGGAAAGACGATCGCCGGTTCGATCTCGGCCGCCAAACAGGCCAACCGATAAGCGAGCAGACTGTCGGTTCCCAACGGCAGATGGTCGGAATGTCTTTCCAGGCAACCGAGAGGCACAATGCAGACGCCGCTTTCGTCGCGTAATGCTTCAAACTGTACGGAGGAAATGTTGATCCATTCCATTCCTTTTCCTTTTCTTTATTGTCATTGCCTGCAGGAGGCGGCGTGCATTATCCCTACAGCCGCCTATTTTCCCGCAAATAGTGCAACTGTTTTTTTGCTGTTTGTAAATTAGCTTCGCCAGGCTATATATTCAAGAAATATATTTTTCCGCAAAAGGGTTTTCATCTTTCAAACTTGGGATGAGAAAATGAGAGTTCTCTTTCTTTGCACCGGAAACTATTATCGCAGTCGTTTTGCGGAAGAATATTTTAATGCGAGGGCAGAGTCGGAAAGGCTGGATTGGCAGGCCGATTCCCGCGCGTTACGGCGTGAGCTGATTGCCAAGGACAACACCGTTATTTCAGCAGAGACGCTCAAAGCCTTGGAATTGCTCGGCATCACACCGCGCGCCGCTTCGCGGGAGCCGCGTGTTGCGCAGGCGCAGGATTTCTGCGATGCCGATCTCATCATCGCCTTAAATGAGCGGGAACACCGGCCTGCCGTGGAAGAACATTTTCCGCAATGGGCGGATGCCGTAGACTATTGGGATGTCGAGGACGCCGACCTTTGGGAGCCGCCGCAGACGATCAGCCGTATCATGGAGCGTGTTGAAGATCTCATCGAGCAGCTGAAACGTTCCAAAGAAAGCGTCAACGTACGATCCTCACGCGCGTCTGATTGGCCAGCGTTTCGTAACCTTTGACGATCAGGCGATCGTTCACCCGCAGCCCTTCGACGACCTCGACTTCGGTGGGATTCTCCAGGCCGGTCACAATACGTCGTTCCTCCGCCGCTCCGCGTTCGACCACAAATACGCGCTTGGCGCCGCGCGACTGCGTGATGATCTGCTTGGGAATGACAATGGCCGAATCCTTGCGCGCAACGATGGTCTCAGCCTTGACGAACATCCCAGGCCGGAGCTTGAGCTGAGGATTGTCGATTTCAATGGCCGACTTGAACGAGCGGGTGTCCGCGTCGATTGCCGGCGAAACCTGAGTGATCTTTCCCCATAATGTATCGCCGGTCATGGTATAATTCAGCGTGCGCACCGGCTGTCCGACGTTGATAATCCCCAAATATTTGCCCGGAAAGTTCACCTCCAAATAGAGCTTTTCAAAGTTCATCACCTTGGCCACCTTGGTGCCGGAAGAAATACGGGTGCCGGGGGTAAAATAGGGCAGGTCGACGATCACACCGGCAAAAGGCGACTTGACCTTGAGTTTGGCAAGCTGCAGCTTGGCGTTGTCGTAATTGTAGCGGGCTTCGATATATGCCTGTTCGGCGTTTTTAAGTTCGCGCAGCGTCACACCGCCCTTTTCATACAGCGCACTCTGCTTTTCGAACTCGCTCTTGGAAATCTCTAAATTGAGCTCCAGCGCTTCGATTTTGACCTGATTGATAAGCTCAGGGTTGTCCAAATAAACGATGACATCCGAGGTATCGACGCGGTCACCCAGAGCGAACGGCCTGCCGCTTTTGGTCTTGCCCAAGCGATAATAGCCTTCGGTCTGCGCCGTCAATTCAGCCTCTTTGACTGCCCTTACCGTCCCTGTCGCCTCGACAAACTCTTCGATCGGTTTGAGTTTAATCTCTTCCACCGATACCGGCACGGTTATCGATGAGGAGAGATCGGTCTGCTGTGACGAGCAGGAAATCAAAAGTGCAATTAAGAGCAAAAATCCAAATTTCCGTTTCACGCACGTCTCCTTGTGCTGCTGTCAAGTCTGTTCTGTTGTTTACTTTAATTTCAATCTCTATCTCGAACAATCTCGACGATCACCGGTTGATCTCGTTCAAAGTCATATAGCGACTGAATCTTGAGGTTCAGCAGCGCCAGCTTGTAGTTGATGATCGAGTCGGTCAATTGAATTTTGGCATTGGAAAGCTGCGTCTGATAAAGGTTGAGATCCATGCCGGTGAGATCGCCGTTTTTGTATCGTTCCAAATTGATATCGTAGGTCAATTCCGCATTGCGGACGTTCTGCCGCGCAATTTCGATCTGCTTTTCCAAATTGAGAAGCTGCCGATAAGCACGACGAATGGAGATGATGATGTCGTCTTCGGTTTCCTGCTGCGACACCTTGGCGGCTTCGATAGAGGCCTGAGAAGCGCGGATGCGGGCCTTGCGCTCTCCCCAATCGAAAATTGGTATGTCGAAGGAAACCGAAACCTGACGGTCTTTATCCGGATTGTTGTAAACCTGATCGAAACGGCTGTTTACCCCGATAAAGCCGTAGGTGAGATCGATGCTGCCTTTAAACTCGTTGAGCGCCATGGTCTGGATGAGATCGTGGTAAGCGCTCTGAATAGAGATCTCGCGCTGCCGTAATTCCAGGCGATTGGCAAGGCCGTGGCGAATTGCCTTGTCCAGATCCACCTTGACCGGCTGATGATCCACATCGCCGATCACCGATATAGAGTCGGTCACCGGAATGCCGATCTGTTTCTTAAAGGCGTCGAGCGAATTGTCGAGCTGGACGCGGTTGTTCATCATGGTGGACTCACTGTTCAGTAGGTTGAGCTCCGCCTGGTAAAGCTCTTCGCGCGCTGCCAAACCGGCATCGACTTTGTTTTTGATGATCTGATAAGACGCTTGGGTGTTGGCAAATTCTTCCTGAGAGATAGCATAATTCAGACGGTTGCGGTAGACTTCGTAAAAGCTGCTGCTGACGTCATATTCCAGCTGTAATCGGCGCAATGCATAATTGATGCTCGAATTTTCGAGATCGAGCTGCAGTCTCTCCATCTCCTGTTTGGTGCGATTATAAGTAAAGATCGGTTGTTGATAATTGAGATAGAGGTTATTGCTGTAAGTTCGGCTGCGGTTATTGGTCACCTCGCTCCATGCGTCCAGGTACTGCAGTCGATTGATCAAATTGAAAGTACCGTCGGTCCATAGGATCGGCTGGCTGATGCGCAGATCGGCAGAGCTGCTTTTGTTTTCACTGCCGTACCAATTGTTTGTGCGACGATCGAATCGCCGATCGAGAGAGTAGGAAAAGGGGTTGACCGAGAGTGCAAAGTGCGTTTTGAGCGCAGCGCGCTGCGCCATAAGCGATTGGCTGCTGCGTTCCAGACTCAACCTCGCCTGTCGCACTTGCGGACTATTCTCCATAGCGATCTGCAGCGCATCCTGAAGCGTAAGAGCTCGTTCCTGAGCAACCGAAATCGCGGCGGCAAAGAAAAGGAGCGGCAGCAACTTTTTCATATTTCCGTACCTCATCTGCAGTGCTTATCGTTTAGCCCATTTTACGGCGTCGGCAATGACAATGCGTCCTTTGGATTGATTGGTCAGTTCCACTTTGGCAGGTCCGGCGGAAAAGTAATAGGACCCGAGACTCGTCCATCCTTGCGCGGATTGGGCGTCAACCTGCACCTGTTCAGCTCCATCATCGTGGCGGACGATGAAATGATGATCCTGGACGAAATCCTGGCCGCGTCCCATAGGCCCGCGCATACGAATCGGCGCCACATGAGCATAGACGGTGTAATTACCCGCCTCGGGCAGCTCAGCAACCCATTCGACCTTTTGCGAGCCGTCTCCGGCCTTGACAAAGTGAGCGGAAAGCACCATCTCGCCGTAAAAGTCCGAGTTGATGGTCTTGGTCCAATAATCGGGAATCTGCCAAGGCCGCATGGGCTGATATTCTTCCTCTTCCTCCGCTCGAATTCTAAAGAGCTTTTGCAGCGGGATGGTTTTGCGCGGAGTAAGAATGTGAAAGCCCGAATCTTCATTGTCGACGATCCATTCCGTATCGGAGGTGCTCTTTGGAATCTGCGGCAGGATCTTTTCACCGACTTCAGGCATCGCCTTCTGGTTTTCCTGGAATCGATCGAAACGATAGACGATCTGCATCGGCAGATTGCGCGAGACCGAAGTGCTGATCGTCATGGCGCGGGGCTCCTCATCGGTAATGAACGCGAGCTGCTTTGCCTGCCCGGCAGCGATCTTGATGAAGGTCTGATAGTCTGTGGTCGACTGACCAAACGGCCCAAAACCAAAGCCGCCCGGCCCGCCCATGCCGCGCACCTGAAAGTCAACGAGGATCACGCCGTCGACCTGCGTCGGATTGGCGGCCGTAAATTTGACCTGATAGCGCGTGCGTTCACCCTGCACCAGGGAGTAATTTTGTAAGTCGTGAAACGTATAGCCGGGCGTCCTGTTCTGCCGCAGCCATTCCTGATAAAGCCGCGCGAAATCGAGGCCGAACGCCCGCAGACCGGCCTCCCATTCGCCGTTCGGCCACGCCCGCAGGCGATGCTCGATCAAGCCGCTGCGTAGGAAAGCGTCGAGTTTCTCCTTGCCGATCTCGGCCTGCAGGCGGTAAAACAGCGCCATGCTCTTGGTCTTGAAGGCATTTTGAGCCAAGGTAACATCCTTGGGCTGCTGCAGAATCTGCTCGAGCGACTGATCGCGCAGCGCCAAATTCGCCTTTTCTTCATCGGTCAAGCCGGAGCGGAAACGCATAAAACCGCCGCCGGCTACTTCGACCTTGTTGCGCATAAAGACTTCCGTGGCGGCGTCGAGAAGCGGAAAATCATCCTCGGCCATGTAATTGACAAAAGAGTAAAAGTTCGAAAAGACGGAATAGAGTCGCGAAACGGACACCGGTCCGAAGAACCTGCCGGTAAAAGGATAGAGAAACGTGTTTTCGAAAAAGCGCTGAATCATTATGTACTGCTGTTCCTTTTCCGACAGGGTCTGGTTCCGATCCATAAAACGGTTGGTCATGCGGAACATGTTGGCGCGAAAGTCGGCGCTCATCACCGAAAAGGCATTTTCCGGCAGCATAACGATCATCGGCTGAATGAATTCGTCCGTGCCGCGCAACGGGGAAGTATAGGAAGTAAAATGCACCGGCGCCTCGACGATTGAAAAGTCGCGATAGGGATAATCGATGCCCAGCCGCTTTTCATAACCGTTCTTCAAGTCCCGAATCATAGCCGGCAATGTGTCGCTGATCTGCGAAACGAACGGCATAAAAAACTCGTGGCGCGGATGGGTATAGAGATGAAATGTCACGCTGTCCACTGTTACGCTGCGCTCGCGGTAGGGACCGATGACCAGAGAAATCTGCGGCATCGGCATCTGCGGGCGGAAGACAGTGACGTTGCCGGATTTTTCGGCGCGGCCTTGGCTGATGACGGTCAATTGCGGGGCAGTCTGTACGCGCAGCGAAACCTGAGCAAAATTCTTTCTGCGGCGCACCAGCAGCGATTTACCTTCCGTTACTCCGCTCTGGGGGTACCAACCGATCTCGGGCGTCAGCAGAACGTAGGAAGGAGTGATAAAGGCGGTCCGCTTGTCCATTTTGTAAACCATCATGCTGTTCAGCTCGGCGCGCTCGGTCTCCGGCGTCTGCAGAAAGGTAACCGTTTCATCGACGGCGCCGCCAT
>JAPDQV010000010.1:13191-20655 GCA_034505495.1 candidate division KSB1 bacterium
GATCTCCAGCGTTCCCTCCTCACCCGGCGACAACGGCCGAGTCGGTTCGACGAACAGCAAGTGCAGGCGCCGCTGAAAGGGTACGTCTTGGTTCTGATAACGCACTCTGTATATTTTCAGACCCGGATTCAGATTAAAGATCATTTTGCCGATCGGTCCGGCGGTCTGATTGGCGATCTGCACGGCAGCCTGTACTTCGATTTGCTCGCCCTTGTGGTCCAAATCAATATCGTAGGCTTTAATAGTCACGATAGGCTCGCCGGCATACTGTTCATTGAGTCGACGCGCCTCTTCTCGCTGCCTGGGCCCTGCGGCAGCTTGGCGGTAGTAAAGTGTAAGGCAAAGCGGACTTGAAATAAATGAAAGTATGGCAATAACCGCTGCAGCGACCTGCATGGCGCGGGATTGCGGCAGCCTGCGAAAGAGCAGTATGGAGACAAAGATAAAGCCGGTGCCGAGGAAAAAGAAGGCGGCCCGCTGCAGCCAAATGAGCGACGGCTGGGAAAAACCGACGAAATCTGAAAAAGCCAGCGGTAAAAAGAACGAGAGGGCGTCGAAAGATGCGGCATATTTTTCGCGCACCACAACCAGGCTGACCGCAAGCAATCCGAGCAGGAGGATAAAGGTGACGGCTTGATGCCTCAGCACGGTCATGGTAATCAGCGCAAGTCCAAAGATGAAAATCAGAGTCGGCAGCGAGATCAGGAGGAAATAACTTAGGTGCGGCGCCAGGGCAAACGGAACGTCGCTGAAAGCGATCTGAATGACGGCGGAGATCAGCAATACCAGCGCATTCAAACCGCCGAAGACGATCAGCAGGCCGGTTACTTTGCCCAAAACATAGTCGCCGTTGGTCATCGAGCGCATATAGATGACTTCGGTCGTATCGGCTTTGTCGCGCTTTAGAAAATCAGCCGCCAAAAAGACCGCCATCACCGCCTGTGCAATGTTAAGGATGAGAAAATTGAAATAAGAGATCGATGCGGGAATGGCGCGAAACGACCAAGGCGTCTCCTTGTTCGCCGCTGTAAACAAAATAACGTTTAAAAAGGCCAGTCCAAGCAGGACCACGGCGCAAAAGATGCGGAAAAACCAGCTGCGCAGCAGCGTCTTGATTTCAAAGCGGGCGATCGTCCAGATATTGAATACAGACAACATAGTTTCACCTGTCAGTTGAGAGAAACAGACTCACCCAGTCGTTCCATGCGATAGACGTAGGCATGTTCGAGGTTCGGTTCGATCGGCATACCTTGATAGCCGTCCAGTTCTTCAGCTACGATCTGAACGTCCCAGCCGTCCTCGGCCGGAATGGAGGTAACCACAGGATATTTTGCCTTGACGGCCTCCAGTTCGGCATCGCCGACGCGTATCTGCCAGACATGCCCGCGCGCTTCTTCGATGAGCTTTTCCGGCGCGCCTTTAAAAATGACGCGGCCATGGTCGAGCAGGGCCATGTCGCGGCAGGTGCTGGAAATGTCGCCGACGATGTGCGTGGAAAGAATGATGATGATGTCATTGCGTGCCATGTCGGAGAGAAGATTGCGGAAGCGAATGCGCTCTTCCGGATCCAAACCGGTGGTCGGCTCGTCGACGATGACGATTTTGGGCGAACCGATGAGCGCCTGGGCAATTCCCAAGCGCCGCTTCATACCGCCGGAGAGTTTGTTGGCCTGCCGATCGCGCACTTCATAGAGACCGACTTTTTCGAGCATGGAATCGACGGCCTGCCGCCTTTCTCGGGAATTGCGCAGACCGGCAAGCGCCGCCGCATAGTCCAGAAACTCCCAGGTCTGCAGCTTGGAAAAAATGCTGAAATCCTGAGGCAAATAGCCCAGCATGGCGCGTATTTCCCGACGATTTTTTTGCAGATCGTAGCCGTTGATCTTGACCTCGCCGGCGGTCGGTTTGAGGAGAGTGACCAGGATGCGCATCAAGGTCGTCTTGCCGGCTCCGTTCGGTCCCAACAGTCCCGTCAACCCGCTGCCGATTTCGAGGTCAATATCATCGAGAGCGCGAAAGCCGTTGTCGTATTCCTTTCGTAATCCTTTGATCGAAATATTCATGGAAAACCTCATTTTCGTTCCGTGAACGCGTTCGGCGGTTGGGCTCCGCTTTGCCGTTCGATCGGTTTTGCTACCTTGACACAACGATGATCAGGCGGAAATGTTCTTGAAAGTATAGTCTTAGAGACTCAGAGAATTCGTCTTGTCGATGAACTCTTTTTGCAGATGAGAACTCAAAATCTGAAAGGCTGTCTGCGGGTCGTCGGCCATGTAGAAAAGATTGAGATCCTGCGGCGAGATCACACCCCACTCGACCAGTTTGGGAAAATTGACGACCTCGCGCCAGAACTCCGTACCGTAAATAATCACGCACATTTTCTTTTTGACCTTTTCCGTCTGGCGGAGCGTGAGCAGTTCGAAAAGTTCATCCATGGTGCCAAAGCCGCCCGGAAAGACGACCAGTCCCTTGGCCAAATAGACGAACCAGAACTTGCGCATGAAAAAGTAGTGAAATTCAAAGGAAAGATCTTCGGTGATGTAGGGGTTGGCTTCCTGCTCGAAGGGGAGGCTGATGTTCATGCCGATGGTGGGGCTTCCCGCTTCGGCGGCGCCGCGATTGGCGGCTTCCATGATTCCAGGCCCGCCGCCGGAGCAGACAATGAACCGATGTTTTTCATTCAATTCCTGTGACCACTTGGCCAACAAAAAGGCAAGCTGTCGGGCTTCTTCATAGTAGCGCGAGTTCTTGAGATCGCGCTCCGCCGCTTTCAGCTTCTCGATGAGCGCGGCATCGGGAGCTTTTACCGCCGCCATTTCGCGTGTAACGGCAGCGAGCTGCTCTTCCGCTTCGAGTCTCGACTTGAAGCGCGCCGAACCGTAGAAAACGATCGTGTCCTTGATGCCGCGGTGGCGCAGTCGGCCTGCAACTTCCAAATATTCGCTGAGAATTCGGATCGGCCGCGCTTCGCTGCTGTTCAAAAAGCTTTCGTTGCGGTATGCTTTGATCAGGCGCGGCTTTTTAAGGGGCTTGTCGATACTTTTTTTCTGGATAAAGACATGGTTGAGACCCGGCGACTCATAGATGGAATTCGTATCGTTCATAAAACGATGGCCTCCAGATTGACTCAAAATTGACGCTGCAGCCAAATGAGGGTCTGTCGAACAACCTGTTTGCGATGGTGCGGCGTCTGAAACGTATGACCGGCGCCCGGGATTTCCATAAAATCAGCCGGCGGCTGAGCAACCTCCTGAAACCTCCGGAATCCCTCGACGAAAAGCGGCGCATCGGCCGTTCCTTGAACGATAAATTTCGGTAGCGACAAATCAGCAAACGCTGTTTCCACGTCGTATTTGAGTGCATCCAGGAAAAAGTCACGTTGAATCAGCCACCCGTCGTACTCTACCCGCTCGGGCAATTGTTTGATTTCGTCCAGATTCGGCAGATAGCCGGCAAACAAGCGTTTGGTATCCGGTACGGCAGACCAGCAAACCAGCGCATCGACTTTTTCAGAACCGACGGTCAAAATAGCTGTTGCCGCTCCCATGCTGATGCCCAAGACGGCTAATCGTGAAAATCCTTGGTCTCGGCACCAGCTGATGACATCCCGCAAGTTTTGAATATTAACCGACAGGCGCGATTCTTCGAATTCCCCTTCGCTGTCGCCGGAACCGTAAAAGTCGAACCGCAGAGCGGTAAAGCCGTTCTCGGCAAAAGTACGCGCCGCCTCGACAAAAAGTCGCTTGTTTTCGGTCTTTTGGCCGGTGAAACCGTGGCAGAGGATGATGCAGCAGTTGCCTTTTGCATGATGCAATACGCCGATCAACCTGCTTCCGTTGCTGAAAATGACGACCGGTTCCTCGTTTCCGTTTTTCATTTGATGATCTGAATGAGTCATGATTCTATTCCTTCATTGCGCCGGTTATTTCAATTTATGCAGGATGCTCAGAATTTTGAGCCGCCAAACCATCCAGACGGCTTCGTAAACAATTCGCTTCGACATTTTCGACACGCCCAGATGGCGATCGACAAAAATGATCGGCACTTCGCCGATCCTGAATCCAAATTTCCAGGCGCGGAATTTCATTTCAATCTGAAACGAGTAGCCGTCGGAAATGATCCGGTCGAGATTGATGCTTTCGAGAACGCGCCGATGATAGCAGACAAAGCCTGCGGTGCAGTCCTCAACAGGCAAGCCGGTGATGAGCCTCGTGTAGAGGTTTGCCACCATGCTCAACAGCAGCCTTTTCAACGGCCAATTGACGACCGTAATGCCGTGCAGGTACCGCGAACCGACGACGACATCATAGTTATCCGCGGCGCGGATCATCTTAGGGATTTCGTGCGGGTCGTGCGAAAAATCGGCGTCCATTTCAAAGATAAGGTCAAAATGATTCGCCAAGCCGTAACGAAAGCCAGCTATATAAGCGGAACCGAGTCCCATCTTGCCCGGCCGCCGAATAAGATGCACGCGGGGCTCCTTTTCGGCGATCGCCTCTACGATTTGGCCGGTACCGTCAGGGGAAGCGTCATCCACAACCAGTACCTCCAATCCGTTGACAGGCAGAGCCAGCAGAGTACTTAACAGCCTTTCAATATTCTCCCGTTCATTAAAAGTGGGTACGATAATCAAAACTTTCAACTAATTCATCTCCATGGAGGGTTGATTTTCTTTATTCCATTGCGCTTTGTATTTTTTTAATCCGCCGGCGGTATCGGAGAATTCGAGACCGAGCTCCTCGAGAGCCTTTTTAACGATAAGGCCGGACCGCAGCGGTCGCGGCGCCTTTTGTCCCAGCTCGGCCGTGGTAACAGGCGTAATTAAACCGGCATCCAGCTCGAAAGAGTCGGCGATCTTGAGCGAAAACTCGTAGCGGGAAAGCACATCGCGGCCGGCAAGGTGGATAATGCCGCGAAACGGCAGCTGCGTGAGCCGCCAGAGAGCCGCCGCCAACTCGTCGTTAAGGGTCACGTTGCCGAACTGATCGGTGACGATGCGGACGCGCTCGCCCTTGCGCAGCTTGTCGATCAACCAGCCGACGAACTCGGGACGGTTATTCACAGTTCGTCCGTATAGGACCATGGTGCGGGCAATAATGAAATCGACGCCGGACGATTTGACGATTTCCTCGGCTTCCCATTTGGACTTGGCATAGACGCCGAGCGGGTTGGGACGTGCGCTTTCATCATAGGGACCGGCCGTGCCGTCAAAGACGTAATCGGTCGACAGCTGCACGAACGTCGCGCCGAAACGGCGGCATTCCTGGACAAGGTATTCCACCGCCGTAACGTTTACGGCGCGACAAAGCTCGGGCTCTTCTTCGGCGCGATCGACGTTGGTATAGGCAGCCGTGTGGATGACCCAATCCGGTTTCGTGTCCGCAAACAATCGGCGGACTTGCATCTGTTGCGTCAGATCACAGGCTCGATAAATAGCGGGCGAAATAAACAACGGCGCATCCGCAAGATCGACGGCGACGAGCTCGACAGAATCGGGACGCAACGCAACCAGCCGTTGTCCCAATAAGCCGTGGCAACCGGTGACCAGGACTTTCACGCAGGCCGTCCGTTTAGTTCAAAGAGCATTTTTGAGCGCGAAATTGGCAAAGCTTTTTCTTGATTTCTTCAGAATGCAGCGCCAGCATTTCGGCGACAAAGATCGCTGCGTTACGGGCGCCGGCTTTGCCGATCGCCATGGTTGCCACCGGCACGCCGGGCGGCATTTGCACGATGGAATAGAGTGCATCGACGCCGTTCAACGCCGACCCCGGAAGCGGCACGCCGATGATCGGCAGAGTCGTATATGCCGCCAACACGCCAGGCAAATGCGCAGCCATACCGGCTCCGGCAATGATCGCCGAATAGCCTTCCGCTTCGGCCTTTTTCGCAAACGCCGCCGTCTCTTCCGGCGTACGGTGCGCCGACAAAACATGCGTGGTATACTCTATGCCGAAAAAACGCAGATATTCTTCGGCAGCCGACATGATTTCAGCGTCCGAGGAACTTCCCATGAGTATGGCTACCTTGGGCATTATTTCTGTTCTCCTTTCACGGTAAAAGTCGATGCAATTCCATCCAGCTGACGAATATACTGCCATTTGCGTTCACCGGGCGCGTAAACGGCCAGATCGATGAGGTAAAGCCGTTTATCGCTTTCATTGTAAAAGCCGTAGGAGCGGAAAGGCCCGCCCATTTCATGCTTGGCATTCTGCCAAACGCCGTCCAAACGAACGGCATAGCGGCCGCAAAAATTGACCCGCGCTTCTTTGACCTTGAGCGTGCTGTCTTCATAGACAAAATCGCCGTCGTAAAATTTTTCGCCGAACCAGGCGCGCCGATCGAGCATCCATTCTTTGGAAAGCGTCGCCGGATCGGCATTCTCCTCCCAATAGACGGCCAGCCACCTTTGCGGCATCAGCCTCCGCAGCCAAACAAGGCGGGCTTCGCTCGAGTCCACTGCAACAAAATAGTCATGCTGGACACGCACACTCCAGCCGTGTTTTTCCATCAGGGCTTTGGCGATCTGCTTCTGTTCGAAACGAAGATAGAGGTTGTTAAAGACGACCTCCTGCTCGTGTCGGTCAAAGAGCTCGAACAACGTCTCGCCGTGCTTGTCGATATTGCGCTTCAACGTTTCCACGTCGCGCGAAACGAGCACAGCCAATAACTGATCGGTTGCCCAGGGATTTTTTTTGCTGAACATAAATGCGCTGTCCTGCTCCACTCTTTGCCGCGAGGCGGGGCTGAGAAATTTGTCGATCAGCTCACCCAGCTTGCCTTCCGAAGCAAGAGTTCCGACGATGAGCAGGTGCGGAAATCGCTGCAGACTTGCCAACTCTTCCGGTTGACGTAATTCTAGTGAGAAAACCCGCTCGATTTGCGGCGTAAAGTATTCGACGCCGAAAGCCTTTTCCAATTCCGGCTCGACCTGCGAATAGAGCTCGGCATCGGAAATGACGACGATCTTGTTGCGGGAACCGATCGACTGCCGTTTCATGCTGCAGCCGACAATCAACGTGATAAGAATCAAAATGCTTACCCATCCGATAACACGACGCATAGGCGCCTCCTCTCCTATTTCTGCTTTGTCTTTCTCAAAGTAAAGACAATTCCGCCCGGAAGCGAAGCGAATATTCCGACCAAATAAGCCAGAAATTCGAACGCAACCGCCTGCGGGGCTGCCAGTCCCACTTGGGAAAACAACACGGCGGCCGACTGTTCGCGCACTCCGATACCGCCGAAAGAGATCGGCAGGCTTGCAAAAAAGGCGACAAGGGGTATAAAGATCATAAAAGGCGACAGCCCAACCTTTGTGCCGACGGACAGAGCGGTGAAATAATGAGTCAAGATCCGTAAAAACTGCACGGTCGGCGCGACCATGATCAGCTTAAGAGCCGCTGCCCGCTCATACCTCAGCCGGTGAATGCCGCGATAGACCTCGGCCGCCTTTTCGGCGAATTTTTT